>NZ_CALRZC010000202.1:0-15573 GCF_943372545.1 Variovorax sp. YR752
TCGCCCGGCTCGAGCCGGTCGGCATTCATCGCCAGGCACATCGAGCAGCCCGGCTCGCGCCATTCGAAGCCAGCGGCCCTGAAGACCTCGTGCAGGCCTTCGCGCTCGGCCTGCGCCTTCACCAGGCCCGAGCCCGGCACCACCATCGCGAGCTTGACGTTGGCGGCGACACGCCGCCCGAGCTTGCGCACCACGGCGGCGGCCTCGCGCAGATCCTCGATGCGGGAATTGGTGCACGAACCGATGAACACCTTGTCGATCAGGATGTCGGCAATCGGCTTGTTCGGCTCCAGCGCCATGTACTGCAGCGCACGCTCCATCGCACCGCGGCGGCCGGCGTCCTTCTCGCGGTCCGGATCGGGCACGCGGTCTTCGATGGACAGCACCATCTCCGGCGAGGTGCCCCAGGTGACCTGCGGGCGGATCTGGCTGGCGTCGAGCTCGACGATGGCGTCCCACACCGCGTCGTCGTCGGACCGCAGCGTGCACCAGTAGGCGACGGCCTGCTCCCACTCGAGGCCTGCCGGTGCGAAAGGACGGCCTTTGACGTAGGCGATCGTCGTCTCGTCCACCGCCACCAGCCCGGCACGCGCGCCGCCCTCGATCGCCATGTTGCACACCGTCATGCGGCCTTCCATCGACAGCGCGCGGATCGCCGAGCCGCCGAACTCGATCGTGTAGCCGGTGCCGCCGGCCGTGCCGATCTTGCCGATGATCGCCAGCACGATGTCCTTGGCCGAGCAGCCGCGCGCAAGCTGGCCCTCGACCTTGACCAGCATGTTCTTCGCCTTCTTCGCCAGCAGCGTCTGCGTGGCCAGCACATGCTCGACCTCGCTGGTGCCGATGCCGTGCGCCAGCGCACCAAAGGCGCCGTGCGTCGAGGTGTGCGAATCGCCGCAGACCACCGTCATGCCGGGCAGCGTGGCGCCCTGCTCCGGCCCGATGACGTGCACGATGCCCTGGCGCTTGTCGAGGAAGGGAAAGAACGCCGCCGCCCCGAAAGCCTTGATGTTGGCGTCGAGCGTGGTGACCTGCTGCTTGGAGGTCGGGTCGGTGATTCCGTCGTAGCCGCGATCCCAGCCGGTGGTCGGCGTGTTGTGGTCGGCAGTGGCAACGATCGAGCTGACACGCCAGGGCTTGCGGCCGGCCAGACGCAGCCCTTCGAAGGCCTGCGGACTGGTCACTTCGTGCACCAGGTGGCGATCGATGTAGAGCACCGAGGTGCCGTCTTCCTCGGTGTGGACGACGTGTTCGTCCCAGATCTTGTCGTACAGGGTGCGGGGCATGGGCTCTCGCGGCAGGTTCAGCAGGGAACCAGCAATTTTAGGCGCTTGGCAGACAAAAGGCCCCGGCACTCGCGTGCTGGGGCCTTCGCGACGGGGTCGACTCGGGAATCAGCCGCGCTGCGACATCGGCTTGACGTCGCGGCGCACCGAGCCGTGGTAGAGCTGGCGCGGACGGCCGATCTTGTACTCCGGGTCGCCGATCATCTCGTTGAGCTGGGCGATCCAGCCGACCGTGCGGGCCAGCGCGAAGATCGCGGTGAACAGGCTCACCGGGATGCCGATGGCGCGCTGCACGATGCCGGAGTAGAAGTCCACGTTCGGGTACAGCTTGCGGGCGACGAAGTATTCGTCTTCCAGCGCGATCTTCTCCAGCTCCATCGCCAGCTTGAGGATCGGGTCGTTGTTCTTGCCCAGCGCGCCCAGCACCTCGTGGCAGGTCTCGCGCATCAGCTTGGCGCGCGGGTCGTAGTTCTTGTAGACCCGGTGACCGAAGCCCATCAGCTTGACGTTGGAGTTCTTGTCCTTCACCTGCTTGATGAACTCGCCGATCTTCTCGACGCCGCCCATCTTCTGCACGTCTTCCAGCATGTTCAGCGCCGCCTCGTTGGCGCCACCGTGTGCCGGGCCCCACAGGCAGGCCACGCCGGCGGCGATGGCCGCGAACGGGTTGGTGCCCGACGAGCCGCACAGGCGCACCGTCGAGGTCGAGGCGTTCTGCTCGTGGTCGGCGTGCAGGATGAAGATGCGGTCGATGGCGCGCACCAGCACGTCGTTCGGCTCGTACTCCTCGCAGGGCGTCGCGAACATCATGCGCATGAAGTTCGCCGAGTAGCTCAGCGAGTTCTTCGGGTAGATGTAGGGCTGGCCGGTGCCGTACTTGTAGGCCATCGCCACCAGCGTCGGCATCTTGGCGATCAGGCGGATCGCCGCGACCTCGCGGTGCTGCGGGTTGTTGATGTCGGTGCTGTCGTGATAGAAGGCCGACAGCGCGCCGACCAGACCCGTCATCACCGCCATCGGGTGCGCGTCGCGGCGGAAGCCGCGCAGGAAGAACTGCATCTGCTCGTTGACCATGGTGTGGTTGGTCACGAGCTTGGTGAAGTCGGTCTTCTGCGTCGCGTTGGGCAGCTCGCCCTTGAGCAGCAGGTAGCAGGTCTCGAGGAAGTCGCAGTTGGTCGCCAACTGCTCGATCGGGTAGCCGCGGTACAGCAGCTCGCCCTTGTCGCCATCGATGTAGGTGATCGTCGACTGGCACGACGCGGTGGACAGGAAGCCCGGGTCGTAGGTGAACTTGCCGGTCTGCGCGTAGAGCTTGCGGATGTCGATCACGTCGGGGCCGATGGAGCCCTTGTAGATCGGCAGGTCCATGCTCGGGCTGCCGTCCGAGAATGACAGGGTGGCTTTGACGTCAGACGGAGTCATGGTCGGTTCCTTAGTGGCTGGGCGAGGTTGGGGCCGGTCTTGTCTCCACCGGGCGGGCTCTTGTCGGCCCTGGGGCGTCTTGTCGTTCTTCTTGATTGGCGAGCGGGGTGCGCATCAGGCGCAGCACCTCCATCACGTCGTCGCGCGCCAGGTCACCCTCGGGCTCCTTGCGGCGCAGCAACAGGTCGAGCAGGTCGTTGTCGGCAAGATCCATCAGCGCCAGCATGCCGGCGGCCTGGCCTTCGGTGATGCAGCCCGCGTTCTTCTCGAAGAAGCGCTCGACGAACAGGTCGTTCTCGAGCAGGCCGCGCCGGCAGCGCCAGCGCAGCTTGGAGAGGGCTCGTTCGTCGATCAGCGCGGGCATGGTGCTCGTCCAGGCGATGGTCAGACCGCGCGGCGGACCATCAGCTCCTTGATCTTGCCGATCGCCTTGGTCGGGTTCAGGCCCTTCGGGCAGACGTCGACGCAGTTCATGATCGTGTGGCAGCGGAACAGGCGGTACGGGTCCTCGAGGTTGTCGAGGCGGCCGGCGGTGTCCTGGTCGCGGCTGTCGGCGATGAAGCGGTAGGCCTGCAGCAGGCCGGCCGGGCCGACGAACTTGTCCGGGTTCCACCAGAAACTCGGGCAGGAGGTGCTGCAGCTCGCGCACAGGATGCACTCGTACAGCCCGTTGAGTTCGTCGCGCTCCTCGGGCGACTGCAGGCGCTCCTTGTCGGGCGGCTGCTCGTCGTTGACGAGGTAGGGCTTGATCGAGTGGTACTGCTTGAAGAACTGCGTCATGTCCACGATCAGGTCGCGGATGACGGGCAGACCGGGCAGCGGCTTGAGTACCACCACGTCGGGCAGCGTGCGCATGTTGGTCAGGCAGGCCAGGCCGTTCTTGCCGTTGATGTTCATCGCGTCCGAGCCGCACACACCTTCGCGGCAGCTGCGGCGGAAGCTCAGCGTCGGGTCGACCGCCTTCAGCTTCATCAGCGCGTCGAGCAGCATGCGCTCGGAACCGTCGAGCTCGACCTCGAGGGTCTGCATGCGCGGCTTGGCGTCGGTGTCGGGGTCGTAGCGGTAGATCTGGAAGACGCGCTTGGTCATTGGAGCCCCTCGGCCGTCGAGTACGCCGGCCTATCCCCCGTGGGGATGCGGGCCGGCTTGGGAGCGGCCCGGCGCTCGGCCCGCTTCGTGAATCGTGATTGGGTCATGGTCAGAAGGTACGGACCTTGGGCGGAATCGACTCGGCCGTCAGTGGCTTCAGGTTCACCGGCTTGTAGTCGAGGCGATTGCCCTCGCTGTACCACAGCGTGTGCTTCATCCACTCGGCGTCGTTGCGGCCGTTCGGGTGCTCCGCGGTGTCACCGTAGTCGTTGACGGTATGGGCGCCACGGCTCTCGTGGCGGGCCGCCGCCGAGATCATCGTCGCCAGCGCCGACTCCATCAGGTTCTCGACCTCGAGCGCCTCGATGCGCGCCGTGTTGAACACCTTCGACTTGTCGGCCAGGTGGATGCTCTTGGCGCGCTCGGCGATCGCCTTGACCTTCACCACGCCCTCGTCCATCGAGGCCTGGGTGCGGAACACGCCGGCGTGCTGCTGCATCGCCGTGCGCAGGTCGTTGGCGACGTCCTGCGCGTACTCGCCGCCGGTGCTCTTCTCGAAGCGGGCCAGGCGCGCCAGCGTGCGGTCGGCGGCGTCGGCCGGCAGATCCTTGTGGCTCCTCGTCTTCAGCGCGCTGTCGACGATGTGGTTGCCGGCCGCGCGGCCGAACACCAGCAGGTCGAGCAGAGAGTTGGTGCCCAGGCGGTTGGCGCCGTGCACGCTGACGCAGGAGCACTCGCCCACCGCGTAGAGGCCGCCCACCACCGCATTCGGCACGCCATTCTTCGGCACCACCACCTGGCCGTGGATGTTGGTCGGGATGCCACCCATCTGGTAGTGGATGGTCGGCACCACGGGGATCGGCTCCTTGGTGATGTCGACATTGGCGAAGTTGTGGCCGATCTCGAACACGCTGGGCAGGCGCTTCATGATGGTCTCGGCGCCCAGGTGCGTCATGTCGAGCTGGATGTAGTCCTTGTTCGGACCACAGCCGCGCCCTTCCTTGATCTCCTGGTCCATGCAGCGCGAGACGAAGTCGCGCGGCGCCAGGTCCTTCAGCGTCGGCGCGTAGCGCTCCATGAAGCGCTCGCCGCTGCTGTTGCGCAGGATCGCGCCCTCGCCGCGGCAGCCTTCGGTCAGCAGCACGCCGGCGTTGTGCACGCCGGTCGGGTGGAACTGCCAGAACTCCATGTCCTCGAGCGGGATGCCGGCACGCGCCGCCATGCCCAGGCCGTCGCCGGTGTTGATGAAGGCGTTGGTGCTGGCCGCGAAGATGCGGCCTGCGCCGCCGGTGGCCAGCAGCACGGTCTTGGCTTCGAAGATGTGCAGCTCGCCGGTCTCCATTTCGAGCGCCGTCACGCCGACCACGTCGCCCTCGGCGTCGCGGATCAGATCGAGCGCCATCCACTCGACGAAGAAGTTGGTGCGCGACTTGACGTTCTGCTGGTACAGCGTGTGCAGCATCGCGTGACCGGTACGGTCGGCCGCGGCGCAGGCGCGCTGCACCGGCTTCTCGCCGTAGTTGGCGGTGTGGCCGCCGAACGGGCGCTGGTAGATGGTGCCGTCGGGGTTGCGGTCGAACGGCATGCCGAAATGCTCGAGCTCGTAGACGACCTTGGGCGCCTCGCGACACATGAACTCGATCGCGTCCTGGTCGCCCAGCCAGTCGGAACCCTTGACGGTGTCGAAGAAGTGGTAGTGCCAGTTGTCCTCGCTCATGTTGCCCAGCGAGGCGCCGATGCCGCCCTGCGCGGCGACGGTGTGCGAGCGCGTCGGGAACACCTTGGACAACACGGCGACGTTCAGGCCGGCGCGCGCCAGTTGCAGCGAGGCGCGCATGCCGGAGCCGCCGGCGCCGACGATGACGACGTCGAACTTGCGCTTCGAGACGTTGTTGGAAGTCATGAAATCACAGTCTCCAGAGAACCTGGACGGCCCAACCCGCGCAGCCCACCAGCCAGACGATCGTGAACACCTGCAGCGCCAGCTTGATGCCCACCGGCTTCACGTAGTCCATCCAGACATCGCGCATGCCCACCCACACGTGGTACAGCAGCGAAACGATGACGACGAAGGTCAGCACCTTCATCCACTGCCGGCTGAAGATGCCGGCCCACTTGTCGTAGCCCATCTCGCCGGGCAGCAGCACCTGCACGATCAGCACGAGGGTGAACAGCGCCATCAGCGCCGCGGTGATGCGCTGCGCGAGCCAGTCTCGCAGGCCGTAGTGCGCACCGCTGACGATGCGCTTGGATCCGAAGTTCTGTGCCATGGGGAAGGTTCTCAGAAGAACAGCTTGAAGCCCAGCGCGAGCGTGAGCAGCACGCTCAGGGCCAGCGTCACGAGGGCCGACAGGTGGCCGAACTCCTTCGTGACCGCATGCGTGGCATCCATCCACAGGTGGCGGACGCCGGCGATCAGGTGGTGCAGGTAGGCCCAGATCAGACCCAGCACGACGAGCTTCAGGACCCAGCCGGGCAGGAAGCCGACGCCGGCCGCGAAGGCCGCCTTGAACGCACCGTAGGAGACCTCGGAGGTGACGCTGGCGTCGAACATCCAGATGATGAACGGCATCAGCAGGAACATCACCACCCCGCTGACGCGGTGCAGGATCGACACGATGCCCGCCGGTGGCAGGCGGTACGCGACGATCTGGGAGACGTGGATGTTGCGGAACTCGGGCCGCTGTTTGAGGGTGTCTGCCATGCCCAGCCTTGTCTTCGGTGAAGGTGTAATCGACGCGAAACCAAACGATTCTATTGCACTGCAGCAGGCTTGCATGGCGCTTGCGCACCGCAGGACCGCCGCGATTCAGAGGCGCTTCAACTCAGCTCGTTGCGATAGTGGTGCGCCGCCGTGTTGTAGAGGCCGCGGCGCAGTTCGACCGGCTTGTCGCCATAACTCAGCGACAAGCGCTCGACCGACAGCAGCGGCGTGCCGGGCGTCACCGCCAGCAGTTCGGCCACCTGGCCTTCGGCCGCGACCGCGCGGATCTTCTCCTCGGCGCGGATCATGCGCACGCCGTACTCCGACTCGAACAGGCCGTACATCGGCCCGCGGTAGCTGCCGAGCTTCTCGGCCGTCAGACCCTTGAAGGGCGCAGCCGGCAGCCAGATCTCGTCGAACACCACCGGCACGCCGCGCAGCGACAGCAGGCGCTTGATCTGGATCGCCGCGTCGCCCGAGCGCAGGCCGAGCGAGCGCGCCACGTCGGCCGGTGCGCGCAGGCGGCGGCAGTCGATGAAGCGGCGCTGCGTGCCGCCGTCGGTCACACCGTCGTCGGGCTGCAGGCGCAGGAAGCGGTACTGCGTGGTCTGCTCGGCGTGGGTGGCGACGAAGGTGCCCTTGCCCTGGCGGCGCACCAGCAGGTTCTCGGTGGCCAGCTCGTCGATCGCCTTGCGCACCGTGCCCTGGCTGACCTTGAAGCGCATTGCCAGCTCGGTTTCGCTGGGAATCGCCTCGCCCGGGCCCCACACGCCGGCCTGCAGGTCGCGCACCATCAGCGCCTTGATCTGCTGGTACAGCGGACTGAAGGCGGGGCTCGGCGACTCGGAAACGGCGCTGGACATGACCCGATTGCAGCACAACAGCCGCCCATCGTCCATGATCAGCTGACAGATGTCTTATAGAAGACATAAGACTCGGGATTCCCCTCGCCCCACAGCCTTCTTCGTCCTACACTTCCGGCCTGAACCCTCCCAAAAGACCCCTCTTCTCTCTTCCGGAGCCTTCCATGAGCAAGAAACCCGTTCGAGTCGCCGTCACTGGCGCTGCCGGCCAGATCGGCTACGCGCTGCTGTTCCGCATCGCCTCCGGCGAGATGCTGGGCAAGGACCAGCCCGTGATCCTGCAGTTGCTGGAGATCCCGGACGAGAAGGCCCAGAACGCGCTGAAGGGCGTGATCATGGAACTCGAGGACTGCGCCTTCCCGCTGCTGGCCGGCATCGAGGCCCACAGCGACCCGATGCAGGCATTCAAGGGCACCGACTACGCGCTGCTCGTCGGCGCCCGCCCGCGCGGCCCCGGCATGGAGCGCGCCGACCTGCTGGCCGCCAACGCGCAGATCTTCACCGCCCAGGGCAAGGCGCTGAACGCCGTCGCGTCGCGCGACGTGAAGGTGCTGGTGGTCGGCAACCCGGCCAACACCAACGCCTACATCGCGATGAAGAGCGCGCCGGACCTGCCGCGCGAGAACTTCACCGCCATGCTGCGCCTGGACCACAACCGCGCTGCGTCGCAACTGGCGGCCAAGGGCGGCTTCAAGGTCGGCGACATCCGCAAGCTGACCGTGTGGGGCAATCACTCGCCGACGATGTACGCCGACTACCGCTTCGCGACGGTCGACGGCAAGTCGGTCAAGGACGCCATCAACGACCAGACCTGGAACAAGGACGTGTTCCTGCCCACCGTCGGCAAGCGCGGCGCGGCGATCATCGCGGCGCGCGGCCTGTCGTCGGCCGCTTCGGCCGCCAATGCCGCCATCGACCACATGCGCGACTGGGCGCTCGGCAGCAAGGGCGAGTGGGTCACCATGGGCGTGCCCAGCAACGGCGAGTACGGCATCCCGAAGGACGTGATGTTCGGCTTCCCCGTCACCACCGAGGGTGGCAAGTACAAGATCGTCGAGGGCCTGACGATCGATGCCTTCAGCCAGGAGTGCATCAACAAGACGCTGGCCGAGCTGCAGGGCGAGCAGGACGGCGTCAAGCACCTGCTTTGATGACGGCACCCCGGCCGCCGCTCGCGGCGGCCCGCGCCGCTTCGAGGGATTGAGCATGACCCCCAGAGAGGCGCTGTTCGACGCCGACGATCACGCACCGGCCCTGCCGGTGTGCGATCACTACAGCGGCGTCGAGGTACGCATGCGCAAGAGCCTCGAGCTGCAGGCCGAGCTCGGGCCGGTGTTCGACGTCACGCTCGATTGCGAGGATGGCGCGCCGGTCGGCGGGGAGCTCGAACACGCCAACCTGTGCGCCGAACTGGTCATGTCGGCCACCAACCGCTTCGAGCGGGTCGGCGCGCGCGTCCACCCGGTCGACCACCCGGCCTTCGAGCACGACGTCGATACGCTGGTGCGCCGCGCCGGTTCGCGGCTGGCCTACCTGATGGTGCCCAAGCCGCGCGGCCTGGCCGACGTCCGGCGCGCCATCGACGAGATCGACCACTTCATCCGCATCCACGGCCACGGGCGAGAGATTCCCGTGCATGTGCTGGTCGAGACGCACGGCGCGCTGCGCGAGGTCGACGCCATCGCGGCTCACCCGCGCATCGAGTCGGTCTCCTTCGGCCTGATGGACTTCGTCTCGGCGCACCGCGGCGCGATTCCTGCCAGCGCGATGAGCGCCGAGGGCCAGTTCAACCACCCGCTGGTGCGTCGCGCCAAGCTGGAGATCGCCGCGGCCTGCCACGCGCACGGCAAGGCGCCCTCTCACTGCGTGGTCACCGAGTTCAAGGATCTGCGCGCGCTGTCCGGCGCCGCCACACGCGCCACGCGCGAGTTCGGCTACACGCGCATGTGGAGCATCCACCCCGACCAGGTGCGAACCATCGTCGACGCCTTCGCGCCGACGGTCGCCGAGACCGACCTCGCCATCGAGATCATCCGCGCCGCCCAGGCCGCGCAGTGGGCACCGATCCGCCACCGCGACACGCTGCACGATCGTGCCAGCTACCGCTACTTCTGGCAGGTGCTGGAACGTGCCCGCCGCACCGGCCAGCCGCTGCCGGCCGAGGTGCGGCAGGCATGGTTCGACAAGGCCGTCGCCTGATCAGACTGTGCAAGGCGCCACGGCACGGCGCCGGTGCACGTTTGCACTTGTAAGCGGCAGCGCGCACCGCGCAGCAATTGGTTGCAAGGGGGGCCGCCACGGCCTCATGCTGCCGCCACCGTCCACCGACCCGCGTTCGCGCGAATCCACCATGACCCTGAAGACCCGCCTCGCCCTCGCCGCCGCCCTGTGCCTCGGCGCCTCGCTCGCCACCGCGCAGACGGCCACGCCGGCCAAGCCCGCCGCGAAACCGGCCGCCAAGGCAACCAAGCCCGCCAAGGCGGCCAAGGCTGCGCCGGCGCCCGCTGCCGAGCCGGGCCCCGCCTCAGCAGAACAGATGGCGGCTGCCGAGCGTGTGCACTACGGCACCTACGATTGCGAATTCGGCAAGACCGCCGAAGTGTCGACACTGCCCAAGTACCCCGGCTACGCCGAGGTGAAGTCGGGCAAGCAGTCCTGGCTGATGAAGCCGGTGGCCTCCAGCACCGGCGCGATCCGCCTGGAAGACATGAAGGGCCAGTTCCTGGTCATCCAGATCGCCAACAAGTCGATGCTGTTCGACAGCAAGTCCGGCCAGCGCGTGCTCGACGGCTGCGTCAACGAGAAGCAGAAGGAATCGGCGGCTGCCGTGGCCGCTGCAGCGAACAAGTAAGCTGCTCCCGCACCGCGAAAGGCCCGCCGAGTGCGGGCCTTTTTGTCTTCCGCGCGCCCAAAGGCCCGCCGAGTGCGGGCCTTTTTCTTGCGTGCGTCACGATGATGACCGACGCTCGCGCCGACAGTCCGGCGTCAGCCGTCACTGCGATGCTTCCTCAAGTCTTATATAAGACATAAAATATCGGGGTAACCCGAAGACACCCCTTCCAGCCCCCGCCAACGCACCGGAGCACCCCATGCTGCAAGCCTATCGCCAACATGCCGCCGAACGCGCCGCCCTCGGCATCCCGCCGCTGCCGCTGGATGCCAAGCAGACCGCCGAGCTGATCGAGCTGATCAAGGCGCCGCCGGCTGGCGAGGATGCATTCCTGCTGGACCTGCTGACGCATCGCGTCCCGCCCGGCGTGGACGACGCCGCCAAGGTCAAGGCCTCGTTCCTCGCCGCCGTCGCCCACGGTGACCTGACCGTCGGCCTGGTCTCCAAGGCCAAGGCCACCGAGCTGCTGGGCACCATGGTCGGCGGCTACAACGTGCATCCGCTGATCGAACTGCTCGACGATGCCGAAGTCGCCAGCGTCGCCGCCGAGGCGCTGAAGAAGACGCTGCTGATGTTCGACTTCTTCAACGACGTCGCCGAGAAGGCCAAGGCCGGCAATGCCTTCGCGAAGGACGTGATGAAGAGCTGGGCCGATGCCGAGTGGTTCACCACCCGCCCGGAGGTGCCGAAGGCCATCACCGTCACCGTCTTCAAGGTGCCCGGCGAGACCAACACCGACGACCTGTCGCCCGCACCGGATGCGTGGAGCCGCCCGGACATCCCGCTGCACTACCTGGCGATGCTGAAGAACACGCGGCCTGACGCGGCGTTCAAGCCCGAGGAAGACGGCAAGCGCGGCCCGATGCAGTTCATCGAGGACCTGAAGAAGAAGGGCCACCTGGTCGCCTACGTCGGCGACGTGGTCGGCACCGGCTCGTCGCGCAAGAGCGCCACCAACAGCGTGATCTGGGCCACCGGCCAGGACATTCCGTTCGTGCCGAACAAGCGCTTCGGCGGCGTCACGCTGGGCGGCAAGATCGCGCCGATCTTCTTCAACACGCAGGAAGACTCCGGCTCGCTGCCGATCGAGGTCGACGTCTCCAAGCTCGAGATGGGCGACGTCATCGAGGTGCTGCCCTACGAGGGCAAGCTGGTGAAGAACGGCGCCACCGTCGCCGAGTTCAAGCTCAAGAGCGACGTGCTGTTCGACGAGGTGCGCGCCGGCGGCCGCATCAACCTGATCATCGGCAGAAGCCTCACCGCCAAGGCGCGTGAGTTCCTCGGCCTGAGCGCCTCCACCGTGTTCCGCCTGCCGCAGCCGCCGGTGGCGACGAAGGCCGGCTTCACGCTGGCGCAGAAGATGGTCGGCCGCGCCTGCGGCCTGCCGGAAGGCCAGGGCATGCGCCCGGGCACCTACTGCGAGCCGAAGATGACCACCGTCGGCAGCCAGGACACCACCGGCCCGATGACACGCGACGAGCTGAAGGACCTGGCCTGCCTGGGCTTCAGCGCCGACCTGGTGATGCAGTCGTTCTGCCACACCGCGGCCTATCCGAAGCCGGTCGACGTGAAGACGCACCGCGAGCTGCCGGCCTTCATCAGCAACCGCGGCGGCGTGGCGCTGCGCCCGGGCGACGGCGTGATCCACAGCTGGCTGAACCGCCTGCTGCTGCCCGACACCGTGGGCACCGGCGGCGACTCGCACACCCGCTTCCCGATCGGCATCTCCTTCCCTGCAGGCTCCGGCCTGGTCGCCTTCGGTGCCGCCACCGGCGTGATGCCGCTGGACATGCCGGAGTCGGTGCTGGTGCGCTTCAAGGGCGAGATACAGCCGGGCGTGACGCTGCGCGACCTGGTACACGCGATCCCCTACGCCGCCATCAAAGCCGGGCTGCTGACGGTGGCCAAGGCCGGCAAGAAGAACATCTTCAGCGGCCGCATCCTCGAGATCGAGGGTCTGCCGAAGCTGAAGGTCGAACAGGCCTTCGAACTGTCGGATGCCAGCGCCGAGCGTTCCGCCGCCGGCTGCACGATCAAGCTCGACAAGGAACCGGTCATCGAGTACCTGAAGTCGAACATCGTGCTGATGAAGAACATGATCGCCGACGGCTACGCCGACAAGCGCACGCTGGAGCGCCGCATCAAGTCGGTCGAGGCCTGGCTGGCCAAGCCGACGCTGCTCGAGGCCGACAAGGACGCGGAATACGCGGCCGTCATCGAGATCGACCTGAACGAGCTGAAGGAGCCGGTGCTGTGCTGCCCGAACGATCCGGACGACGCCAAGCTGCTGTCGGACGTGGCGGGGACCAAGATCGACGAGGCCTTCATCGGCTCGTGCATGACCAACATCGGCCACTTCCGCGCCGCGGCCAAGCTGCTCGGCGGCCAGCGTGACATCCCGGTCAAGCTGTGGGTCGCGCCGCCGACCAAGATGGACCAGAGCGAGCTGATCAAGGAAGGCCACTACGCCGCCTTCGGCACCGCCGGTGCGCGCACCGAGATGCCGGGCTGCAGCCTGTGCATGGGCAACCAGGCGCAGGTGCGCGAAGGCGCCACGGTGGTCTCGACCTCGACGCGCAACTTCCCCAACCGCCTGGGCAAGAACACCAACGTGTTCCTGGCCTCGGCCGAGCTGGCGGCGATCGCCTCCAAGCTGGGCAAGCTGCCGACCGTCGCCGAGTACCAGGAGGCGATGGGCGTCATCAACAAGGATGCGGCCAGTGTCTACCGCTACATGAACTTCGACCAGATCGAGGAGTACGCGGAGACGGCGAAGACAGTGACTGTCTGATTTGCCGACGGCGCCCCACCGACGGAGAATGGACTGCCTACCATGAACCATCTTCGTCGGCGCCGGTTGCTGATGGCCTTCGCGGCTCTGCAAGGCAGTGCCGTGCTTGGCGCGTGTGGCGGCGGAGGCAACGACGGCAGCACAGGCGGTACGCCGCCGTCACCGTCGCCCGCGCCCACTCCGTCGCCCGCGCCCACTCCGTCGCCCGCGCCGGCTCCGTCGCCTGCGCCCACACCGACCCCATCCCCTTCGCCATCGCCATCGCCGACGCCATCGCCGGCCCCTTCTCCCTCGCCGGCACCGGCACCGGCACCGCCTGCGGGCACGACCGGACTGGACTTCCCCAGCAACGGCGATGCCCCGACCGGAGCCTACGTCGCGTTTCGATTCCTCGATCCGCACCTGAACGGCTTGCCCCTCTGGGGGCCGGGCGACGCCGGCGTGACCTATCTCTGGAAGATCAGGCCGCGGCAGCAGAATGGCTATTACGCGACCTTCTGGTGGTCGAACGACGGCAACTTTACGTGGAACAACGGCAGCTCCGACAGCTACTACGGCGCACACCCGTACCCGCGCGGCGGCGGAGCCTCCACCGCCGTGCACGACTGGGAACTGGCCGGCATGGACTACGGAACCGACACCATCAACACCCGGGCCGGCATCGCGCACGAACTGGAGGTCGACCGCTGGTACAGCCAGGCACTGGTGATCACCGCGAACGGCGACGGCACGCACACGGCGCACTTCTACATCGACCTGCCGTCCACCCGGGCGAGCGACGTCATTGAGGTCACGGCTCCTTCGTACTTCGGTGTCGACACGCCGCCTGCGCCGGCGCTGACCTTCGGTGACTCGCCCTGGTTTGCCAGCTACCAGCACGAGCGGCTCAGCGGCGTGTTGCGCGGTCTGAAGATCTTTGCCACCACGCTTTCCCAGGCCGACGTGCTCAGCGAAGCGGCCGCCGATTCGCTGGTCACCAGCGCCGGGCGTTCGAGCGTGTGGTACGCGAACCCGAACCCCGCGCCCGGGGACATCAGCGACAAGTCGGGCGCCGGGCACCACCCGAGCTGGGTGGACAGTTCGAACCGCGCACGGCTGTGGAGCGGCAGCTGAGACCCTGGGCGGTCGTCTGCCATTCGTTACAGGGGAATCCGCTACCGGACTAGCATTCGCTGAAACCACCAGCGTGCCCGCCCGATGAACGAGACCAAGCGCCCCGTCAACCTGTTGTTGCTGCATGCCTGTGCGCTGTTGTTTGCCTGCGGTGGCGGCGACAGCGGCGCGACCGGGAATGCGCCGGCACCGGCACCTGCACCGGCACCGGCACCTGCACCTGCACCTGCACCTGCACCTGCACCTGCACCTGCACCTGCACCTGCACCTGCACCTGCACCTGCACCTGCACCTGCACCTGCACCTGCACCGGCACCGGCACCGGCACCGGCACCGGCCCCCAGCGCCGGGACGGCCTGTGATACGGCCACGGGCCGTGTGCTCGAGGTCGGCGCAGGCAAGACCTACAGCGTGCCCAGCGCGGCCGCCGCGGTGGCGCAAAGCGGCGACGTGGTCAAGATCACCGCGGGCGACTACCGTGGCGACGTGGCCTCCTGGTCGGCCAACAACCTCACCATCTGCGGCATCGGCGGACGCGCACGGCTGTACGCCGATGGCCGGCACTACGGTGGCAAGGCGATCTGGGTGGTCAACGGCTCGAACATCACCATCGACAGCATCGAGTTCCGCGACGCCAAGGTGCCCGACCAGAACGGCGCGGGCATCCGCGCCGAGCACGGCGGGACGCTGACCATCCGCAACAGCGGCTTCTTCGACAACGAGAACGGCATCCTCGGCGGCGACGGCAGCGCCAGCAGCGTGGTCATCGATGGCAGCGAGTTCGCCCGCAACGGCTACGGCGACGGCTACACGCACAACATCTACATCGGCCAGGCGGCCCGGCTCAGCGTCAGCAACAGCTTCTTCCACGAGGCCAGGATCGGCCACAACCTGAAGAGCCGGGCCAAGGAAAACCGCATCGAGAACAGCTACTTCATGGACGGCCCCACCGGCACGGCCAGCTACCTCGTCGACTTCCCCAACGGCGGCGCGGTGTACCTGCGCGGCAACCTCTTCCACAAGGGGCCCAATGCCGACAACTCGACCGCCATCGCCTATGGCGCCGAGGGCCTGAAGTGGACCACCAACACGCTGCAGATGGTGCACAACACGGTGGTCATCACGCGCTCGGGCGGCAGCTTCATCAGCGCGCCCTCAGGCACCCAGTCCGTCACGCTGACGGCCAACCTGTTCGCCGGAACCAACGGCCCCAGCCTGATCAGCGGCGGATTCGCCAGCGGCAACATCGCCTCCCAGGGCAATGTCACCAGCACCGCCACCAACTTCTCCGGCGCCGACAACGTCGCCAGCCCCAACTTCTGGCCCAACGCCACCTTGCAGGCACTGATCGGCCTGTCCTCCGTGCTCGACGCCAACTACCTCAACGATTCACCCCAGCCCTTCACCCTGCGTTC
>NZ_CALRZC010000203.1:0-15483 GCF_943372545.1 Variovorax sp. YR752
TGCCGCTGCTCTGGCTCGCCGGCCCGCCGCGACTGTTCACCGCGCCGTGGACCGACATCGCGATGCAGGCCGCAGGCCAAGGCGTGGTCGCCGGCCTGCTCGGGCTGGTGGTCTACGGCGTCGCGATCACGCGGCTGGGCGCCGCACGCGCCGCGCTGTCGTCCGCGCTCGTGCCCGTGCTGACCACGCTCGGCGCGGCATGGTGGATGAACGAGCCCGTCACGCGCCCCGCGCTGCTGGCGCTGTCGTTCGTGGTGCCCGGCGTCGTGCTCGCGAGCGGTGCGTTGGGGTGGCGGGTGCCGGCGCCACGCGACGGCGAACGGCAGGCCCCGGGGCAGAATGCGGCGGCGTCTTTGCCCACTTCCGAAAGCCCTCGCCCATGAAGAAAAAGATGAATCGCCTTCGCACCGCCGCGCTCGTTGCCGCCACGTTCGCGTCGCTCTTCGCCTTCTGTGGCGCAGGCTGGGCGCAGCGACCGGAACCGCAGCAACAGCAACAGCCGCAAGTGCAGCAGCAGCCGCTGCAACGCAGCGTCGTGCGCGTGCCCACGCCCTTCGTCGAGAACGGCGCGCCCGTCACGCTCGAGATGGTCATCTACAAGCCCGACGGCGCCGGCCCGTTCCCCACGGTCGTGTTCAACCACGGCTCCACCGGCATCGGCAACGACCCGGCCTTGTTCAAGCAGACCTGGGCCCCCGAGCGCACCGCCCGCTGGTTCACGCAGCGCGGCTGGCTCATCGCCTATCCACAGCGGCGCGGACGCGGCCAATCGGACGGCCTGTACGACGAGGGCTTCACCGCCAAGCGCGAGCACTACAGCTGCGAGCCCGCCATCGCCCTGGCCGGCTTCGACCGCGCCGTGGCCGACCTCGACGCCGCCGTCGCGTGGCTGCAGCGCGACCCCGACGTCGACACCCACCGCATGGAAATCGCCGGCCAGTCGCGCGGCGGCATCCTCGCTGTGGCGTATGCGGGCCTGCGCCCCGACGTGTTCCAGGGCGTCATCAACTTCGTCGGCGGCTGGATGGGCGACAAGTGCCCCGGAAACGCCGCCGACGCCATCAACCCCGTCACCTTTCGCCGGGGCGCGGCTTTCGCCAAACCCACGCTGTGGCTCTACGGCGAGAACGACCCGTTCTACGCGATGTCGCACAGCCGCAAGAACTTTGAAGCCTTTCGCGACGCGGGCGGCAAGGGGCGCTTCGAGAGCTTCACGCTGGAGCCCGGCATGAACGGGCACGGGCTGATCGGGCAGCAGGGGCTGTGGGGGAAGGCGGTGGAGGCGTATCTGGCGGCGCCGTGAGGTGGTGGCGTGCCGCGCCTCAGTGCGCTAACGGCGCAGATCGGCTGCCGCAGCATTCAGCTGCGCGATGAAGTCGGGCAGCTGAATGCGCGAGCCCAGGCTTCCGTCTTCCGAGGGAAACGCAACGCAGAGTTGATTCCGGCCTTCTTCGCGATCGAGCAGCAACAAGAACTGGCCGTCGAAACTCAGCTCCGCGACGAGGTGCTCATGCGCCGTGTCGCTCAGGATGGTCGTTTCCCATTTCTCGTTGTTCATGTCTGCTCTGCGGATGAAAGATGACGATGCCGTGCGCTGCGGATTGAGGTTCAGCAGGGGCGGATGATCGGTCGACAGGTCTGCGAATCCACCCTCGCCCGACCAGCCAATCCCTGCGTGCAGCTCTTGGTGGAAGCGGTGTGCAATGAGCGCCTCGCGCGATTCATCCCTCTTCGAATCGGCTCGAAACGGAAGCTGAAAGAGCCAGCGGCGCGCCGAATGGTCGGGGATAGCCTACCTCGCTCAAGATTTCGTCGAAGTCCAGGCACAGCAGTTCGACAAGCTTGTCGATATCCCGCAGTTTCATGGTCCCGTTCGCCATCAAGTTTTGGGCACGCCGTTCGGACGTGCCAATCGCGCTCGCTACGTCGCCAAGGGTGAGGCCGGCGTCGGCAAGCTCTCTTCGAAGAATCGCAAGTAGATGCGGAGTTCCGGGCATCGCTGGACTGGCAGTGTTGAAATCCGCGCTTGAATCGCGCGGAGCTATTCAGCGCGATTGTTCCGAGCATGGCGATGATCGCGACGTGTTATCCGGGAGGTAGCGTCTCCTGCCACTCAGGGTATCCCGGTATCGCGAACCTTGCCCAAGGTCCAAACCGTTGCAACCGGTCGTGGCTCAGACGCCGCTTCGGATGACGCCGAGCACGCGCGTGCTGCTCGCGCGGATGCCGTTGGCGTCGCAGCAGAAGCTGGCGGTGTTGCCCGTGGCGTCGAAGCCATGTCCGTGGCTATACTGCGCCGGTCACGTCAACACAGGGCGTGATCGGGCTTGGACTCCCGTTGAAATCACTGCGACGTAAAAGCCGCAGCCACCCCGCAGGGTCTGCGGCTTTGTCGTTCGCGCCTCCTGTTTAGGCGGCTCGATGGGCGGGCGCGAGCCCGGCCGGTTTCACGCAAGTGGTTTCCCGGTAGTCCAACCCGTCGAGCCGCCGCCCCCGCTTGGACTCGGGTACGTCGGTTTCAGCAAACCGAAACCCTTGGAGGCCATTCATGGCTGCATCTGCATCTCCCCGCGCGTCCGCGCACGCGTCTTCGCTTCCTGCATCTTCTGAAGAAACCGCCAGTGCCGAATCGCTCGCGCTGCAGGCGTGTGACGACGTCGACAGTCTTCATGCGGTGCAACGCGCCTACACCTGCCTCGAGAAGCTCATCGTTCCGCAGCGTGTGGGGGAGACGGAAGAAGTCTTTCCGACGCGGACGGAGTTGGGGGCGTTGGTGCGGTTGGTGAATGAGGAGTTGCTGCGGCGGATCGAAGCTGCCGACGCAACAACCCAGTCACTGCGTGCGGCCATTGGTGAAGGTGGTGTCTGAACGGCCACTCGGTGAGCGCGACGAGCTGTATCGGTCAGCCCCGCGAAACACCGTCAGGCCTGCCAGCACGACGCCGCTTCCAGATCACGGCGTCCGCCAAGTAGTGATGGAAGTTCAAGACGAAGTGCGCGATAAGAATGGTCGGAAGCCCCAGCCAAAGAAGACTTTCGCCAACCCGATCGGCAGCCACGAACAAGACAGCGCCCACGATTGAACACGTCAGAAAAAAAGTCGCGGGGGATTTCAGAACCCCAACCAACGACTTGCGGCGTGCCGAAACGTTGTCCGATTTTTCGCTACTGTTTTCCGTCACGACTCCGAGCCGCCGTTGGCGATACACGAATATCAGGTACTGAATGTTGTGCCAGACGTTGACCACCAACCAGCCCACCGTGATGTCGCTGATCCAGACATAGCCGACCAACGAAATCACCAGGTGCGAGAGCACGAAGCTGTTGAAGGGCTCATTCGCCGGCTTCTCGCCCCTGGAATA
This sequence comes from Variovorax sp. YR752, assembly GCF_943372545.1. Classification (NCBI taxonomy): domain Bacteria; kingdom Pseudomonadati; phylum Pseudomonadota; class Betaproteobacteria; order Burkholderiales; family Comamonadaceae; genus Variovorax; species Variovorax sp. YR752. Next base: position 3,363 of record NZ_CALRZC010000203.1, read on the forward strand.
CATCAGGCGTGCGAACCAGAACAATGCACCGGCGATGGCCGCGATGCCCACCGCAAAGGCCAACTCCTGCGGAACGGGAGGAAACCAGATCGGGTAGCCCAGGAAACTTTGAGGTGCCTGCGCACTGCGATGCAGGTATCCCCACGCGGGGAACAAATAGATCAGCAAATAGGGCAGATTGCGAAAAGGCACCTGAAGCCGACGGTCATGGCGTCTTGCGATGCCATAGCTCTGGCGAGCAACATGGAACGTCTGAAGCACGAAATACAGAGCGAGCAGCCCGGCCGCTTCATAGGCAAGCGCAACGATCGTCAAAGCCGCCAATATCAAGAGAGGCGCGACAACGATCAGGCCCCAGCGCCAGCGAAGGCGCGAATAGATCGCGCCGATGCGCGTGTAGGTCGCAACCAGATGAGGGTTCGCCAGCAGCCATACATTGATATAGAGAATGGCCAGCATCATCGGCGCGGACCACAATGCCAGCGCTCCGGCCGACAGCGCCACGAACAGGTTGCCAAAGATGAACCAATGCTCCTGGCGCATCGCGGCGTTGGTGCCGCTCCCCGCCGCAAGCTGCGCGTGGGCAGTCATGTCGCCGCAACCGGCATGGGCGGAGGACGTGGCGACCCGAGGGGCGCTGGTTTGGGAGGCACCGAGAACACGGAGCGGGGCCGCAGATAACGTTCGAGGTCGGTACGCATGCTTTCGTATGCCGCATTCCGCGCTGCCGTGAATCTCGACTCAAGGCTCGCACGGCTCACGACGCCAGAAAGACCCGCCGGGGGAAGTTGCTGGTGCGGATCGAAGTATTCGATGACCTCGCAGGGGTAGCAATGGCCGTCCGCGTCGTACTGGCTGAGGACCTTCACCTTGTAGACCACCCCGCCCTCCTTGGCCGGATCCACGGGAAAGCTGAAAGCCAGAGTGAGCTCGGGGGCCTTCGGAGGAGCCTCGCCTTCAATGGGCAGGAAGCCAGCGCTCTGGTAAGCGCGAACAATGTTCTCCTTGAGGCTGGGCAAACTGAGGCCAACGAAGGCGTTGCCGAACAAGGTCTTTTCCCCTCCCCATTGCCGCTTGTAGTCGAACCGAAACGCAGGGTCGGTATGTTCGCGCCCGACAGACTCGATCATCGCGTACGCGTTGTCGATCGCCGGTAAGAGCCGCGCACTCAGGTCGTACTGAGCCATCCACGGAAGCGCCTTGACCTCTGGCGCGTTTTTTATCTCGAAGAATCTCAAGTAGCACGGATTGCACTTCTTCTTTCCATCGAGCAACTCCTCGGCAGATACGAGAACTGTCGGCACGAACCGCCACTTCGGATCGGCATTGAATTTGAACTCGAAGATCGTCGACTTGTTCTTCTGCTGGCCTACAGCCACAAGAGAAAAGTCAGACTTCTGGAACGCCTTGCTCACCATCGACCTGAATTCCGCCCCGCTGATATTTCGGTAGGCGGCGACCGGAAGAGCGGGCCTTGCGCTCTGGTAGCTGAGATCCAGAACGCTTCGATACAGCTCCGGCTGGGCGAATGCGGTCAGCCCGACCAGCAAGAAGCATCCGCCAAGCAAAGCTTTTCGAATGCCGGAAGTAAATACCATGTGTGCTCCCTGTAACAGCGCCCGTGTGTGCGTGGACTCGCCATTGGCGCAAATTGTTTTTTTGACGAATGTCCAATACCGTCCGATAACGCGGCCCCGAATCGTCGCATGGAACCTCTCTACGAGATAGGCACGGCCTTGGTTAAACGCCTCAGACAAGCATCCATCGGCACGATGGAATTCGGCGTTTAGCGAAAAAGTTCCGAGACCAATTGGGGGCTCAAACATCTGTTGCCCGCAAACGACGGCTTCCGCCTACAGAGCGCCCCCTCCATTTGTGTCCCCAAATTGAGCACAATCCCCCCATGCCAAACATCGCCTCCATCCTCAAAGCCGAAATCTCTCGTGTCGCTCGCAAGGAAGTGCGAGCGGAGATCGAAACCCTCAAGAAGGCCTCCGTCGCGCACCGGGCATCGATTGCCGACTTGCGCCGTCAGGTGAGCGCGCTCGAAAAGGAATTGCGCAAGGTCGCCAAGGGCTCCGCGCGTCAGGCATCGGCCGCGGCCGGTGCTGCGGGCGACGACGCCGACGCGGGCGGCCCCAAGCGCCGCTTCAGCGCCAACCGGCTGGCCGCGCACCGCGCCAAGCTCGGACTTTCCGCGGCAATCTATGGGCAGCTGGTCGGCGTGTCGGGCCAGACGATCTATCACTGGGAACAAGGCAAGGCGCGCCCGCGTGCGGCGCAGCTGGAGCGACTGGCCACGGTGCGGGAACTCGGGGCGCGCGAGATTGCAGAGCGGCTGGAAGCGCAGTAAGTAAGTCACGCGCCCTCGCCCATGAAACTCGGCTACACCATCGTCTACGTTCCCGACGTCGCCCAATCGCTGAAGTTCTTCGAACAAGCCTTCGGCCTGCCCACCCGCTTCCTGCACGAATCGGGCACTTACGGCGAAGTTGAAACCGGCGAGACCACGCTGTCCTTTGCCGCGCACGCACTTGCCGATTCCAACTTTCCGGGCGGGCATGTCGCCGCCTCGGATTCCGCGCAGCCGCTGGGCATGGAGCTGGGCCTCGTGACGCCCGATGTTCCCGCCGCGCACAGCCGCGCGCTTGCAGCCGGCGCCACACAGCTGTCGGCGCCGGTGACCAAGCCCTGGGGACAGGTGGTCTCGTACGTGCGCTGCCCCGACGGCACGCTGGTCGAGCTGTGCTCGCCCATCGGCGGCTGACGGGCGCCCTGCCCCGCTCGCCGGTTCGCTACCGGCTAGTCGATCAACGCCACCGCCCGCTGCGCAAACCCCGCGGCCTGCGCGCCCACCTGCACCGCATCTGCCGCCGCCGCGCTGCCGCTCTTGGCGCGCGCCGCGATGCCTTCGAGGATCACGGCGAAGCGGAACAGCGAGAACGCCAGGTGAAAGTTCGTCACCGGCTCCGCGCAGCCGCCGGCCTGCTGGTAGTGGGCGACGTACTCGGCCTGCGTAGGAATGCCCTCGGCCGCGAGGTCGATGCCCTGCATGCCTTCGAACTCGTCGGCGCCGGTGTGCCAGGCCATGCAGTTGTAGGCCACGTCGGCCAGCGGGTGGCCCAGGGTCGACAGCTCCCAGTCGAGCACGGCGATCACGCGCGGCTCGGTGGGGTGGAACATGAGGTTGCCGAAACGGAAGTCGCCGTGGGCGATGGTGGTGTGGTCGCCCGGTGGCAAGTTGGCGGGCAGCCAGGCGATGAGGCGCTCGATGTTCGCGTCTTCGCGCGTGCGCGAGGCCTCCCACTGCCGGGTCCAGCGGGCGATCTGGCGCGGGAAGAAGTTGCCGGGGCGGCCGTAGTCGGTGAGGCCGACGGCAGCCAGGTCGACGGCGTGCAGGCGCGCCAGGGTTTCGGCCATGGCGAAGTAGTACGCACGGCGCTCGGCGGGCGCGATGCCGGGCAGCGCGTAGTTCGACAGCACGCGGCCTTCGAGCTTTTCCATGACGTAGAAGGGCGTGCCCACGACAGCGCGGTCGTCGCAGTACAGCACGGTGCGCGGCACGGGCACGTCGGTGCCGGCCAGTGCGCGCAGCACGCGGTACTCGCGGTCGACCGCGTGGGCCGAGGGCAACAGCTCGCCGGGCGGCTGCTTGCGCAGCACCAGCGCGCGGTTGTCGAAGTCGACGAAGAAGGTAGGGTTCGACTGCCCGCCGCCGATGCGCGCCAGGCGCATCGGGCCTTCAACGTCGGGCAGCGCCTCCCGCAAATAACGCTGCAGGCGGTCGGCGTCGAACTCGATGCCCGCGGGGGCCTTGGACTCAACTGCCCCGCTCATGGCCGACGGAACACGGGCTCGCGTTTCTCCATGAAGGCCTTCACGCCTTCGGCGAAGTCGGGCCGGTCGATCAGTTCGCGCTGGCGCTCGGCCTCGTGGCGCATCTGGCCGACGAGCGACTGGCTCGCGGCCGATTCGTACACGGCGCGGATCTCGTGCGCGGCATGCGCTGGCAGGCGCGCGAGCCGCTGCGCGACGGCCACCGCCTGGGCGCGCAGTTCGGCGTCGTCCACGCAGGCCCACACGAGGCCCCATTGCGCGGCCTGCTCGCCCGACAGGCGCTCGCCGAGCAGCGACATGCCAATGGCTCTTGCGCGGCCCACGAGCCGCTCGAGGAACCAGGTGGTGCCCAGGTCGGGCACGATGCCCAGGCGCGGCATGAAGGGCAGGTAGAAGTACGCGGAGCGCGCCACCAGCACGACGTCGGCGGCCAGTGCCACGCCCACGCCGGCGCCCGCGGCGGGGCCGTTGATGGCGCTCACCACGGGGAAGGGCATGCTGCGCAGGTCTTCGATGAGGCGGTTCGACATCGCCTCCATCGCATCGGCCGTGCGCTGGCCCAGGCTGCCGGGCGCGCTGGCGTCCATGCTGCCCAGGTCGGCGCCCACGCAGAACGATTTGCCGACGCCGGTGAGCACCACGGCGCGCACCTCGCCTTCGTCGCGCAGCTGCGCGAGCCGCTGGCGCAGGGCCTGCTGCAGCGGCACGGTGAGCGGGTTGAGCCGCTTGGGAATGTTGAAGCTGAGGATGGCGACGTCGCCGTCGCGTTCGTACAGAAGGGGGTCCTGGTCGTCAGACTGGCTCATGGGTGGGCTCCGAAGGGCGTGGGTAGATATAGGGCGTTCACTTCATGTTCAGCGCGGGCCCGACCGGGTCGAGGTCCACGCCATTGAAGCGCACGGGCTGCATGGAGGCGTAGGCGTGCAGGTCGGCGGCCGAATTGGCCATGGCCACACCGGGCAGCAGCATCGAGATACGCGGGCTCTTGAGGGTGCTGGCAGCCACGCGCACGCTCTCGCGCGTGGGGTTGGCGCCGGCCTCGCGCAGCACGTGCGCCATGAGCTGCGCGACGATGTAGCCCGACACGCCGCTGCCGTTGCTCGGGTCGACGCCGCTGGCGTGGGTCTTGAGCAGCTCGAGGTACTCGAGCACCTCGGGGTCGCGGCTCCAGCGCGGGCTCATGGGCTCCTTGTAGACGGCGAGCGCGACCACGCCCTTGGCCTTGTCGGCGCCCGCGGGCTCGAAGGCCATCTTCACGGAGGCGGCAGCAAAGTTGAGATAACGGTCGGGCGTCCAGCCCACGTCGGCGACCTTGCGGATGGCCTGTGCGGCGGTGCGCGCGGTGGCGGCCATCACGAGCACGTCGGCACCCGACGACTTGAGCTGCACCACCTGCGAATCGACGGTGGGGTCGGTCACCTCGAAGGTGGCCTGCGCCACGATCTTCGCCTTGCCCTGCTTCGACAGGCCTTCCTGCAGGCCCTTGAGCACTTCGCGGCCGAGGTCGTCGTTCTGCATGAGCACGGCGATCTTCGCGTCGGGCCGGGTCTCGATGATGTGGCGCGCGAACACGCGGCCCTCGCCCTGGTAGCTGCCGAGAAAGGGCACGGTCCACGGGTACCTGGCGGCATCGTCGAACTGCGAGGCGCCCGACTGCACGAAGAGCTGCGGCACCTTCTTGGCGTTCATGTAGCGCTGGATCGCCATGTTGGGCGCAGTGCCCAGGTTGCCGAAGAGGGCGAGCACCTGGTCTTCTTCGACGAGGCGGCGCGCCACCTCGACGGTCTTGGGCGGTGAGTACTGGTCGTCGTAGATCAACAGGCGCACCTTGCGCCCGTGGATGCCGCCCTGCTCGTTGAGCTTCTTGAAGTAGGCCTCGGCCACCTTGCCGACCACCGAGTAGCCCGACACGGGCCCCGACAACGGCATGGGCATGCCCAGCACGATCTCGGCGTCGCTCACGCCGGCTTCGGACTTCTTCTGGGCCAGGGCCGGCAGGCTGATGCAGAGCGTGGCAAGGCCCACGACCAGGCCGGAAGCCAAGGCCGTGCGGCGGGAAAGCGGATGAACCATGTCGCGTGTCTCCTTCTGTGTTGCTGAGTGGCTTGCGTCGTCAGTCGTCGGGAAATCGGTTCAGGCGCTGGTGGCCCGGTTCGGCCCCATGTAGCCGAAGAGATGCCCCGCCACCTTGCGCATCTGGATCTCTTCGGAGCCCTCGGTGATGCGGTAGCGGCGGTGGTGGCGGTAGATGTGTTCGAAGGGCTTGTGGCGCGAATAGCCGATGCCGCCGTGCACCTGCATCGCGCGGTCGGCGGCCTCGCACACGAGGCGGTTGGCCCAGTAGTTGCACATCGAGACCTTGTCGGACAGCTGCTTCTCGACCTGCGGCTTGGGCATCTGGTCCATCTGCCACGCGGTCTTGCGTATCAACAGGCGCAGCATCTCGACCTGCGTGGCCAGCTCGACCAGCGGAAACTGGATGCCCTGGTTGCGCGCCAGTTCCTCGCCGAAGGGCTTGCGCTCGCGCGCGTACTTGACGCTCTCGCGCACGCAGTAGTCGGCGGCGCCCAGGCTCGATGCGGCCTGGCGGATGCGGTTCTCGTGCACGAAGTGCTGGGCAATGGCCAGGCCGCCATCGAGCGGGCCGAGCACGGCGTCTTCGGGCACCCACACGTTCGTGAAGCTCACGCGCGGGTGGTCGGTGGGCATGTTGAAGGTCCAGAGGTACTCCTCGATCTTCACGCCCTCGGCCTTCGCGGGCACGAGCAATGCGCTGATGCCGCGCGCGTCGCCGTCGCGCCCGCTGGTGCGCGCGAACAGCACGCAGTGGGTGGCGGTGTGCATGCCCGTGGTCCACATCTTTTCGCCGTCGATGCGAAAGCCGGCGCGGCCGTGGCGTGCTTCGGGCACGGCGCGCGTTTCCATGTGGGTGGCGTCGGAGCCGTGCTGCGGCTCGGTGAGGCCGAAGGTCAGGCGCACGCGCTCGTCGAGCATGCCCTGGATGAGTTCGTCGCACTGTGCGGGCGAACCGAAGTCGCGAATGGCGAGCACGAAGGGATTGTTGGCGACGATCGAATGCTCGTTCTGCAAGTCGTTGTGCAGGCCCAGGCCACGCGCGGCAAAGTGCTCGCGGATCACGGCCATCCAGAGGTTGCTGCCGTCGCGCCCGCCAAACGCGGCGGGCAGCCCGAAGCGCAGGTGGCCCGCGCGGTCGGCGCGGCGGCGCGCCTCTGCCAGCAACGCTTCCCACTCGGGGCGCGGCAGACCGCCGTTCTCGAAGTCGGTGCGGGCCCATTCGCGGCGGTGGTCGAAGAAGCGTTCGTTGTCGTCCTGCGCCTGCAGCGGCGCGATCTCGCGGTCGATGAAGGCGTCGAGTTCGGCGAGGTAGTCGACGAGGTCGCGGGGCAGGTCGAAGTCCATGGCTCAGTCTTTCTTCTTCGTCGTGCCGGCGGCGTAGCCGGGCTGGTCGATGGCGAGCTTGTCGCGTGTGGTCTGGCGCAGGTGGTCGATCAGGCCGGGGGTGGCGGGGTCGAGTTCGCCGCTGGCGATGCGGGTGCAGAGCAGGCGGTTGGCATCGGCCGGATCGGTGGGTGCATCGGAGCCCAGCAGCGCGTGCAGCCGCGCCCGTTCACTCGCCTGCGCGAGCGGGCCGAGCTGCACTTCGCGCCGCACGATGTCGAGCGTGTTCGCCGCCACGCGCGCGTGGAACGCGACCTGCCCTTCGGTGGCCGGCACCACCTGCTCACGCAGGAAGGCGGCGACGGCCTCGAGCAGTTCGGCGATGTCGGGGCGGTCTTGCATCAGCCGACCTCCTCCTCGGGTGCGAGCAGCGCCAGCAGGTCGGACTCGGCCTCCGACGCGCGGCGGCCGATGGCGGCCTTCTCCACATCGCGCTCGCGGCCGCTGAGCCAGGCGTGCACCATGGCTTCGCAGACGATGCCCCACTTGAGCGTGCCCAGAACTTCCCACCAGCGCACGCGCTCGGCATCGACCCGCCCGCCTTCGGCCGTGTAGCCCTCGAAAAGTTGCTCGCGCGTGCCGAAGCCGCCCACGGGCAACGCGCCGTGGCCGAAGCGCCAGGAGCGCACGCACATCCAGCCGAGGTCTTCCATGGGGTCGCCGAAGTGCGCGAGCTCCCAATCGAGCACGGCGCGCAGGCCCTCCTCGCCGACCATCAGGTTGCCGTTGCGGAAGTCGCCATGCACGAGCACCGGCGCGGGCACGTCGGTTGGCGCGTTCGCGCGCAGCCAACGGAATGCGAGTTCGAACACGGGGCGTGCGGTGCCGTGGCCGCGGTGCAGGCCGATCTGGAAGTCGAGCTCAGCCCGCGCAGCCGCCATGCGCAGCGGCGGTAGGCCGTGCGCGGGCAGTCGATGGATGCACGCCATGGCCGCGCCGCACTGGCGCGCCAGCACGCGGCGCGCGCCAGCCAGGCGTTCGTCGCGCACGATGCGGCGGCCCAGGGTTTCGCCCTCGATGCGGTCCATGACGAAGCCTTCGCCGAGCCCGTCGGCCGGCTTCAGCACATGGCGCACGCCGGGCACGGGCACGCCGCCCGCGCGTGCGGCCTCGATGAGCTGCGCTTCTGCAGCGAGGCCCGCGGTGCCCAGGGCGCGCGCGCCGCTGGCATCGGCCGCGCGGCGCAGCACCAGCGGCTGCGTATGCGTAAGGCCCACGCCGGTGGTCGTCACATCGAAAGCCCAGGTCTGCTGGCTGGCGCCGCCCGAGAGCCGGCGCACGGCCTGCACTGCATGGCCATCGGGCACCAGTTGCCCGACCAGCCGCTGCAGTGCGTTCGCGATCAGCGTCGCGTCATCGTGCACGGGCGACGCGTGCCTGGAGCTTGCGCAGCAACCCGACCACGCCGCCGGGCATCGCGAACATGAAGGCGATCAGCACCACGCCGTACACCGCCCATGGCGCGGCCTTGGAGACCTTCTCGGCCAGCGAGGGCACGAACATGATGAAGAGGGCGCCGAAGATCGCGCCATACAGCGTGCCCACGCCGCCCACCACGATGCCCACCAGCAGCGAGATCGACAGGAACAGCGTGAACGAATCGGGCGCCACGAACTGCACGGCAATGGCCGACAGCGCGCCGCCCACGCCGGTGTACGCGGCCGAGACGCCGAAGGTCATGGCCTTGTAGTGGCTGTTGTCCACGCCCATCGCCTCGGAGGCCATGGCGTGGTCGCGGATGGCGCGCATGGCCCGGCCGCTGCCGCTTTGCAGCAGGTTGTGGGCAATGAAGAACATCACGACCGCGACGAACAGCGAGAACAGGTAGAGCCACTGGTCTTCGTTGAGCGGCAGGCCGAAGGGCGCGGCGGGCTTCATGAGCACGATGCCCTGCACGCCGCCGGTCCAGGCTTCGAGGTGCTTGTACTTGAGCAGCTGCGGCATCGCCACGCCGAGCGCGAAGGTGGCCAGCGCCAGGTACAGCCCTTCGAGCTTGAGCGCGGGCCGACCGAAGAGGTAGCCGACGATCAGGCACACCACGGCCGCCGCCGGCACCGTGAGCCAGTACGGCACGCCCGCGTGCTCCATGAGGATACCGGTGGTGTAGGCCCCAATGGCATAGAAGGCGCCGTGGCCCAGCGAGATCTGCCCGTTGTAGCCCGTGAGGATGTTCAGGCCCAGCAGCGCAATCGCGTACGAGATCACCATGGTCGCCTGGAACAGCTGGTAGCCGCGCGCCACGAAGGTGATGCCGATGGCCAGCGCGATCAGCAGGCCGACCCACATGAGCGGCGAGCGCGAGGGCTTGGCGGTGCGTGCGCTGGCCGATGCAGCGAGCGGTGCCATGGCGGTCGGCAAGGAGGAGGCTTGAGGGGAGTTCATGCGATCAGACTCTCGTGACCAGTTTGCGGCCCATGAGGCCGGAGGGCTTGACGATGAGCACGCCGACGATCAACACCAGCGCCACCGACAGCTTGAGTTCGGTGCCCACCACGTAGGTGCCGATGAGGTTCTCGAGCACGCCGACGATGAAGCCGCCGAGCACCGCGCCCACGGGGCTGTCGATGCCGCCGATGAGCGCACCGGCAAAGGCATAGAGCAGCACGCCGGTCATCATGTGCGGATCGAGAAAGACCACGGGCGCGACCATCATCCCGGCCACCGCGCCGATGGCGCCGGCCAGGCCCCAGCCCAGCATCAGCATGCGCCCGACGTTGATGCCCACGAGTCGCGACGAAGCCGCGTTCTGCGCCGCGGCACGCATCGCCAGGCCCAGCGGCGTGAAGCGGAAGAACGCGAACAGCAGCACCACCACCAGCAGCGTGACGCCGATGGCGCCCATTTCATGCGCCGACATCATGGCGCTGCCGAACCACGCGTCCGACGGGAACGGGCTCGGGAACTGCTTGATGGTGTAGCCGAAGAGCCAGCCCGCCAGGCTGTGGAAGATCACCAGCAGGCCAATGAACACCACCACCACCGACAGCGCCGGCTTGTCGTGCATGGGCCGGATCACGGTGAACTCCACCACGGCCGCGAGCACAAAGGACAAGGCCACGGTCGCGACAAAGGCGGCCCAGTACGGCAGGCCGGCCTGCATGAGGCTCCAGGCGATGAAGGTCGAGAACATTGCCATCTCGCCCTGCGCGAAGTTGATGTGGTGCGTGGCCTGGTAGATCATCACCAGCGCCAGCGCAACGCTGGCGTAGATGCCGCCGGTGGCCAGGCCCGCCAGCAGTTGGTGCAGGAATGCGTTCATCGGTGTGAGGCCCTTATTCGCCCAGGTACGCTTTGCGCACGGCGTCGTTGCGGCGGATTTCGGCGGCCGTGCCAGAGAGCACGATGCGGCCGGTTTCCAGGAGGTAGGCCGAGTCGGCCAGGTCGAGCGCGAGCTTGGCGTTCTGCTCCACCAGCAGGATCGACACGCGCTCTTCCTTGTTGATGCGCCGCATGATCGAGAAGATGTCCTTCACGATGAGCGGTGCGAGCCCGAAGGACGGCTCGTCGAGCAGCAGCAGGCGCGGCTTGCCCATGAGCGCGCGGCCAATGGCGAGCATCTGCTGCTCGCCGCCCGACAGCGTGCCGGCCTGTTGGGCACGGCGCTCACGCAGGCGCGGGAAGTAGCCGAACACGCGCTCCATGTCGGCGTCGATGCCGTCCCTGCTTGCGCGGGCGTACGCACCCAGCCGCAGGTTCTCTTCGGTCGTGAGGCCCAGGAAGGTGCCGCGCCCGTCGGGCACGTGGCCCACGCCGGCCTTGGCGATCTGCTCGGTCGAGCGGCCGTCGATGCGCTGGCCGGCCAGCATGATGCGGCCCTCGGTGCTCACCATCATCTGGCACAGCGCGCGCAGCGTGGTGGTCTTGCCGGCGCCGTTGGCGCCCAGCAGCGCCACGACCTGGCCCGTGGGAATGTCGAGGTCGATGCCTTGCAGCACGCGCGTCGGCCCGTACGCAGCGTGCAAGCCGCGCACTTCGAGAATGTTCGTCGTCATGCCATCGCCTCCGCTTCTTCTTCCTCTTCACCCAGGTAGGCGCGGATCACCTCGGGGTGCGCGCGCACCTCGGCCGGCGTGCCCTCGGCGATCTTCTTGCCGAAGTTGAGCGCCACCACCTGGTCCGACACGCCCATCACGAGGCTCATGTGGTGTTCGACCAGAAGCACCGTCACGTTCAGACGATCGCGGATGTCGCGGATCAGCGTGCCCAGGCTTTCGAGTTCTTCGTGGTTCAGGCCGCAGGCCGGCTCGTCGAGCAACAGCAGCTGCGGCTCGGCCGCCAGCGCACGCGCCAGCTCGACGCGCTTCTGCGTGCCGAAAGGCAGGTCGGCCACTTCGCGCTCGGCCACGGCCTCGAGGTCGAGAAAGTGGATCAGCTGGTCGGCCCGCGCACGCGCCTGCGACTCGATGGCCGCCACGCCGGGCAGCCGGAAGGCGTTGCGCAGAAAGCCCGCGTGGTGCTTGCTGTGGCAGCCCACCAGCACGTTGTCGCGCACGGTCATCGTGCGAAACAGCGCCAGGTTCTGGAAGGTGCGCCCGATGCCCAGGCCCGCCATGCGGTGGCGTGGCAGGCGCGTGAGCGGATGGCCGTCGAACTCGATGCGGCCGGCGCTGCACTCGTACAGGCGCGAGAGACAGTTGAACAGCGTGCTCTTACCCGCCCCGTTCGGTCCGATGAGGCCGCAGATCTGGCCCCGCCGCACGTCGAACGAGACGCCGTCGAGCGCCACGATGCCGCCGAAGCGCACCGACACCGCGTCGATGCGCAACAGGGGGGTGTTCGTCTTGTCTCCGCGATCGTTGTCATGAATCATGCGTCGATCTCTTTT
>NZ_CALRZC010000204.1:0-15416 GCF_943372545.1 Variovorax sp. YR752
CAGCTGAAGAAGCACCCCAGGGAATCGGCCAATGCCGCGTACTTGATTCTGGACACCCGCCTCCTTATCGAAGACGTGGCCGAAGACAGCCAGAACCGGGAAGCCACCGCCGATCGCAAGCAGCAATGGCGCGTGCAGGTCGACTTCACGGCCCATCCCGTTACAGAGCCCTTGCGCCCCGAGCCGACCCAACCCAAGCCCGCGATGGTCGGCCCCCAGGTGGCGCTGGTGGTGGGCCCCGAGGGGCAGAACCTGTGGACCGACGAGCTGGGGCGCATCAAGGTGCAGTTCCCCTGGGACCGGCTGGGAGAGAAGAACCAGCACAGCAGCTGCTGGGTTCGGGTGAGCTCGCCGTGGGCGGGCAACCAGCTCGGGGGGATCCAGATTCCCCGCATTGGTCAGGAAGTCATCGTGGACTTCATTGCGGGAGATGCAGACCTGCCGATCTGCATGGGAAGAGTCCACAACCAGGTGAACCTGCCGCCGTGGGCGTTGCCGGGGCAGAGTGCGCTCAGCGGGTTCAGGAGCCGGGAGCTGACGGAAGGCGGGGGCAACAGTGCGGCGGGCCGATCCAATCATCTGATCCTGGACGACACGGCCGAGAAAATCCAGGCGCAGCTCAAGAGTGATCACCAGAGTTCAAGCTTGAGCCTGGGGGCCATCACGCGCATCGAGGACAACGCAGGCAGAAAAGACCCGAGGGGTGAGGGGTTCGAACTGAGGACTGATGCCCATGGGGTGCTCAGGGCGCAGGACGGGATGCTCATCACGACCGAAGCAAGAGGCAACGCTGCGAACCATGCCAAAGACATGGGGGAGACGACGCAGCGGTTGAAGGCCGCGCAGGATCAGCACGAAGGTCTTGCCGAAGCGGCAGCGACAGCCAAAGCTCAAAGCGGCGGCGAAGACCAAGCGCTGGTGGTCCAGGCGCTCAAAGCGCAGAACGACGCTATCAAGGGCAGCGGTGGTGACAAGGCCCAAGGCCGATTCCCCGAACTCACTGAAGCCCAGTTGGTACTCGCCAGCGCCGCCGGCTTCGCTGCCACCACGCCCGGCAGCTTTCATCTGCAAGCCGGCGAACACATCGCGATCAGCAGCCAGGGCCATACCAGCATCAGTGCGGCGAAACGGCTTCTCGTCAGCGCCAAGAACGGCATCCGCTTGTTTGCACTCCGAGGCGGCATGAAGTGGATCGCCGGCAACGGCAAGTTCCAGATCGAAGCCCACAAGGATGCGATGAATCTGACCGCCAAGAAGGCCGTCCGCATCACAAGCACCACCAGCGAGATCCGCATCACCGCACCGATCAAAGTGGTGGTCAACGGTGGTGGAAGTTTCACCGAGTGGAGCAGCACAAACATCTTGCACGGAACGCCGGGTGGATGGATCGAGCATGCGGCGAGTCATGTCAAGGTGGGGCCGGCGAAGTTGCCGCTGAGTCCGCAAACGTTCAAGGGCTGTGGCCCGGCGAGCCAAGCTGCCGTCGGCAGCCAGTCCGGCGGGATCGAACTATGAACGCGGGCTCTGTGAGAAGTGCACCTCCGCCCGTGCCGAGCGAACCGCATGCCGAACTGCTTGCGCAGATCAAGACTCGACATCCCACGCATCGCTCTGTCTGGATCTTGTTCGAGCCCGCCATGAATCCGGTGGATGAAGATGAAACCGGCGCCGCGTGGATCGATCTGGCCGAACGCATGCCCGTGCAGGTTGCCATCCCCGGCTATGACCTTGGTGTCGAACGCTGTCCTTTGTGGCTGCAGGCCGATCTCACAACACCCAAGGGGCAGCAGTTGCTACGCGCCAGTGTGGAAACGGCGCTCGACGAACTGCATCCCGATGCACTCAGGCACAACAACGGCCGTCGCGTATGTGCCTGGGTCTGTTCTCCGCCAAATGCGAAGTCCATCCCCGATGCTCTTCGGGTCCAGGCCCTGCACATGGCGGGCTTGTTGGTACAGACCCGTCCCAATCTGCCCACGCACCACCCATACCTCAACGGGCGGCCGGTGCATGTCCGGTTGCACGACCCAGCGGTGCTGTGGGCGCTGTGGCCCTTGTTCAATTCAATGCAGCAAAGCCAATGGTTGGCCTACGTTGGAGGCTGGTGGATGCTCAAGCCCAATGGCCAAATGCACGCGCTTCAGGCTCTGCGGGCCGATGCGCCGATGCACTCCCCTCAAGCGGTGCCGTACGCCCTTGACATGCGCTTTACGCCCGACCAATGGACGTCCGTGCCGCATATCCAACCGCTGAATCATGCGTTGCGCAAGTGGCTGCAGCGCTCGTTGCAAGACAACTCGCTTGCCGAGCTGGCCGATCTCGATGTGGACAACGCCCGTGATGGCGCCTGCGCCGCTATCCGTACCACAGACAACGCCGGCTGGCGCGACCTGATCGACCTGCAGGCCGTGGCGTATTGCGCCATGGCATACCACCCCCGCTTCGACACATCCACGCTGGTGCGCAACCACCTCGCGCAGCGAATGGTTGCGGCCCGCAAAGACGGCGCGCCATTTGATCTGGCGGGTTGGCTCCATGCGTTGAGTGCGTCCGATTGGCAGCGGGTGGTTGCTCAACTGAACCACGTCGAACCGCCTGCCGCTGCGGCCTGACGCCTCGTCTCATGACACCTCGTCCCGAGCAACTCACAAACCCATCCGGAATCCGCTCATGAGCAGCAGCCAATGCAAACACTGCCAATCCTCCGGCCTTGCCATCCTGCCCGTGCGCTATGCACCGGCACCTTGGCGTACTGCTGTCATCCCTACCCTGCCTGAATGGGCCGATGACCCCGCGGGCCCTATCGGGTTTTCGGACCCCAAGCAGCGTGAACCGGCCCTGTCTGCGCTGGGCAACGAATTCAAGTACACCCTGCGCATCCTGCGTGCGGGCTATCTGTACCTGTACTACGAGAAACGCCACATCACCAGCGTAGGTGAAGTGCAATGGCTCTGCTACACCGTCTTTGATGATGGCTCTGTGTTCCCGTCGCAGCCCGACGATGCGGCTCCTCCGGCCGAGCACCCCGCTTGCGACAGCTCGGCTCATCTGGGCGCACTTCTGCGCCAGGTCATCGTGATGGAGCCACACAAGAGCCCTCCGGTATGGATTGCCTTCAGCGAACACCGGTGGACCGAGGCAACCCGCAACCGCTACGCGCAAGATGTTGCACTTCGCCAGAAGCGCATGCAGTGCATTGACCCGAAGGCATTGCTGAAATCGCCCAAGGGGCCACGGCTGACCGCCGCTCCTCCAGGCAATCTGCAGCACATCCTCGAATACAAGCCCGGGGTAACTCACGACACCCTACCCTTCGCCGAGAAGGTCCCGACCCTTAGCACCGGGGAAGGCGGCGCCTATGACAGCGACCGCCTGAAGACCGTCTCGACGCGCTACAAGCTTGCGGTGCGTGCAGGAGACGCCTTCAACGAGCCCCAACTGATGCGCTCGCGCACCGAGGACGAAAACGGTCACAGCAAGGCCGGCATCATCCTTGCGCTGCACGATGCGGTGGGCATGGTTCATGAGCTCAATGGGTTCAGGGGCGATGCGGCGGGCTGGGTCGCCAAATACGGCAAAGAGCGGGAATTGCAGATATCCGCCCTCGCGCTCATCGACGGGGCAAAGGCGGCCCTGGCGAAGCGCACCAGTCAGCTCGCTCAGCAGCACGTCAATCGGATCAATCAAGCGCCCGATCCACTCGACGTTCGCGAAACCCGGGCGAAGATCGGGCTGCAGCGCGACCCCGGTGATGCTTATTGGCAGAAGGAGCTTGCCGATATACAGAGCGAACGCCAGCACAAACTTGTAGTCGGTACAGAGGGCGCAGGAAGTTACGAAACCGCGCAACTCGCAGGCAGTTGGCTACCCTATGAGGACAACCTCAAACCGGGCGCGGTAGACACGTTCAAAGAGCACTGGGATGGCCTGTCAGCCAAGGCCCACGACTTGATGGAAGGGCGCAGCAAACCATTGTTGGCATGGATCGAGTCCAAGCTTTTTCTCACCGCCCTGGAAGACTACGACTCCACGGACCTTGCCGACGGCGTGTGTTTCGAAAACGTGGTGGGAGACGCACTGTATGGATTGGGCTCGTGCAAAGCCAGCGCACAAAAAATCAGTGCCTGGGTCAATGAAGCCATTCACCGTATCACGAGCGAAAACGTCTTATTTCGTGCAATTGCCTTGAACCATGACGAAGGCAAGGCGGCCGTGCAGCAGGCCCTTGCTGCAGCCTCGGCTCACACAAACACACCGCTCACAGAACAAGCACTGGTGGCAGCTGAAGGCAGTACCAAGTACATCGCAAAGCTCGCCGAATTGTCCAAAAAGGGACTCACCTTGCATAGCCAGCTCAACAAAGCTGGAGTCAAGCGTATTCCGACAGGTGGCTTGGAAAAAATCCTGATGTCGGTAGGGGATCGCTTCTTCGTGCCTTTCATGCGAAAGGGCATTGACAACCTAGCTGAAAAACTGGTGGTAGGCATGCTTATGGCACGAACGGGTTACGGACACGCAGCCACCATGGGCTTGTTCATTGCGGAAGCTCGTCACGTCAAGGAGGGCCGGACAGCAGCCATGTTGTTGCTGTCTCTCGGTAAATCCTCGCCAGACCTGAGAAACAGCTATGTGGACCTGAAAAACGCTTGGGGAAAATTGAAGATTGAGGCGGATACGCCTCGACTCAATGCTGAGGGGAAGCCCGGCGCATTCAACGAGGCAAAGGAAGCACGCTTCGGCATCGTGGTGTTGATGCTTCAGGGCTTGTTTCTATGGAAACTTTCGAGCGATGCAGACAAAGAAGTCGATCCCAAGAAGCGGGAAAAGATCAAAGCCGAACTCCTTGCCGCTCAGCTCAGCGTAGGCGCTAGTGTGCTTGATCTGGGGGCCACTGCTATCAAGGGATTGGCAGCAGCGAAGGACGCGGCAATGAGCTACCAGATGCTCAAAGTCGGAGGTGGGCTACTCAGCGCGGGAGCAGCGATTATTTCGGTGAAGATGAGTTTGGCGGAGGCAGAACGTGCGGTAGATCAGGGCAGAGTTAAATTGAGCTTGGCGTACTACCTCCGAAGTGGGACCGATGCGTTTGCTGGTGGCTTCTCCTTTCTTGCCGCGCTCTCCTACACAGCTCCCGCTATGAAGGCACTCAGCACAAGATTTCCGGTGTCTGCGGTCGCGCGTTTCCTCAGCACATCGGTAGCGCGTTTGTATTTATGGCGCGCCGCACTGCTATTTTTCGGTATCGGGTTCTCCTTGTTCTCATTGGTCATTACTTTGGCAATTTGGTACTTCAGCGACAACGCCCTCCAATCCTGGAGCGATCAATGCGCATTTGGAAAGAACAAACGATTTACTACGATCAAGGAACAGGAAGACGCCTTTTACGAAGCATTAAAGGATGTGACATGAGTAGCGCAGCGTCACATCAGTACCAACTCATCAAGGGGGTGGTTTCCGAGCTTCAAATCTCGAGAGGCGAAGAAGACTTCGTGCTCAACCAGACGGGCAAAAATTCCATCAAGGCGGCGGCCATGGGCGCAGCGGCCATGGGGCAACTGCTTCAGTCCACCAACCTGCTCATGGCCAGCAGCGGAATCGAAATTTCGGTGGACTACTTCACTTGTTTGGTCAACGGAAAACGTCTGATGGGGTGCTTCCACAGCGCCAGCTTCAAAGAAGGCGAGGAGCTTGTGTTTGTGGTCACCCCAACGAGTGCTGGGTATGTGGTTGCCGCGGCGCGCAGTCCCGCACGGCGTCTGCTATGGATGCCGCCGTATCACGAACGGGGGGAGATTGCGCAACACAAAAGCAAATGGAAGTGGTCGTTGATTTTGTCGCTCATCGGTGCTTCGACATTTATCGCGTTTGTGTATTTCCACAATAGTCATCCCGAACAATATCAAGCTTGGCATTATTTTTCGGCGTTCGCTGCAATGTTCACCATGATTCTTGTGGTAAACGTGCTCGGCCGCGCACCCTTCAAAAAATTTGGTCCCACGACCACAGCGATTCTTGCGGCGTTTGGCTTCACGGCGCCTGCAGAAATGGACTTGCATAGGGTGAGCCGCGCTGCGCGAGAACGCATCAAACAAAAAACCGGCGTTCCCTACGTACTCGAGCCGCCTCCGTGGGTTTTTCATTATTGAGAGCGAAGGTCATCCAGGCAAGCCGATGGCGGTTCCCATTCCAGACCCCGTGGGACTGGCCGCGGATCTCAACGGCATCCGCACGTCACGGGACAGGCGAGACAAAGAAGCGCTTCTCGCACTCGACGTCGCGTGGCCGCTGATGACCAACCAGTTGCTTTCCGGCCTCAAGGGTTGCTTCGAGGGCGCGGCGATGGCCGGCACGCGTGCCATAGCCGGCGAAAGCACAGCGAAAAAACGGCGGGACGAAGTGAAAAACACCGCGTACTACCGGGAGGGTGGCTACACATGGCGCAGAACAACGTGAGCCGTCTTGAACGGGACTCGGCTTCGACGCAGGCCTCCGGCGTGGGCTGGGTGCTGTTGATCGTCGGCGTGGCCTCCACTATGTGGGCCGTGTTGTACGAACGCTCCGACCTGCAACGTTGGATCGCACCTGGTTACTTCGGCCATGACAGTGAGCGGCGTTACGGAAACATGGAGAGGGAACTGCTGGAGTACCAACTGGTGGCTGAGATGGTCCACAAGCCCATGGCCGACGAGGAGGACCAACGCCTTCTCAAAAAATATCCGGGGCCACCTGCTGCGCCAGCACCTCGACTACCACCGTTCGGAGGCGATGGCGTGGGCGGCTTTCGATGATTGGCGGCATCAACACCGGCGGGCGCAGCACCGATGAGGATCGCACCGATGGCAAGGTCATCGGGCTTGTAGAGCGCTATGCCAACAAAAGAAAAAGTGCCACCGGAGCAGCCGGACACGGGGGAAAGCTCACAGGCGTCTACCCAGATGCCATCGAGTTTCAGAGGGTCTACCTGACGGGGGGAGGGGGGTACTACCTGACGCATTGCTTCTTAACAGGTGTGCTTGGCACGTACTTATTCACTGCGTTTGTGCTAGGGAGCGCGATAAGAAACGAAGCGTACGGAGGTATGGCCTTCGCCTACATCGGCTCCTGGTCCTTCTTTGCATTCTTCGCCTACCTAGAACTCTTCGCCCCCGCCGACAGTCCGCTCTATTTCGACCGCAAGCATCGCAAGGTCTACAAGGTCACCCAGTCCGGTGCTCGCCGCTGGCGCTTCTTCGGTCCTCGCAACTCCAGCCTCGTTGCTTACGACTGGGACCTGGTCGACGCTGAACATCACACCACGCTGCAAGCCAGTACGGCCACGGCCAGCCGCGTGCATCACCTTGTCTTCCTGGTGCGCAAGAGCAAGGACGACCCGACCATCGTCGACAGCTTCACCTTCGCCAGCGTCGACTTCGTGCCATCCCTGTGGGAGTACATCCGTCGCTACATGGAGCAAGGCGCTGCGCCGCTGGTGCAGGGTGAGTTCCCTCCGGTGTCGAACACTGGCGCGTATGTGCCCTGGAGTGACTTCGGTGCGGTCGTCCCCTTTCTTGACCAACCGGGGCGGCGCTGGAAAGAGCAGCCTTGGAAGACCTTGCTCAAGTACATCAGCATGCCTGTCACAGTGCCGCTGTACATACTGTGGTTGTTCTTCAACCGCCTGACCGTCTGGACCGCACAGAAGGTCGAGTGGCCCGAAGAGATCAAGCAAGCCATCGGTCGATTGATCAACGAGTTGGACCTTCGCGCCGACACCTACCGCAGGCTGCGCCCCGGTCCACCGCCGGAGGTTTGATGTATCTGGTGCGGCTGTTCTTCAACCGCCTGACGGTGTGGCCGGCGCAGAAATCCGAGCGGCCGAAAGAGATCGAGGGGGCGCCATCGGGCGGCTGATCAACGAACTCGACCTGCGCACCAATACCTGCCGGAACTTGTGACTGGGTCCAGCGCCCCAGTTCTGATCGATCTTGGGCGCCGGTGGCACTTTCCGGCCGCATCTTGCCAGAGCGTCAAGTCCACGACCGGCCCCGCATCTACTCCCTTCGCCGTACCCCCTCCCGCCCCACCTAGGCCATTAGCTAGGCCTTAAGGCGGATTTGCCTCCCGCCCCCCGCGCCGGAAACTTCGTGTTTCTTCTTACTTCCCGGCACCCTTGCCGTAGACGGAGTGCGGATGAGTTGGCGAACCAAAGTGGTCTGGAGCGAGGGGATGCTGTTGCAGCCTCAGCACCTGCAGCAAAGCGAGCGGCATGCCGATCATGCGCGGCATGTGCTGTTGCGCACCACCACGCCCTACGCCTGGGGATTCGCCGAGGTCGAAATCGACGCGGCGGCGCTCACGCTGGGCAAGCTGGCGCTGGTGCGGGCGGTGGGCATCTTCGGCGATGGCACGGTGTTCGACATGCCGGCGGTCGATCCGTTGCCCGAGCCCATCGACATTCCCGCGTCCATGCGCGACGAAGCCGTGGTGCTTGCACTGCCGCTGCGCCGCGCCGGGGCGCGCGAAGCGGACGCTGAAGAATACGAAGAGCTGGTGCGCCACCGCGTGCTGGAGTCGGACGTGCCCGACTCCAACACGGCCGGCGAGCGCACCGCGATGCTGCAACTCGGCCAGCTCCATACGCGCCTGATGCGTGCCAGCGAAGCGACCGACGCCTGGGCGACGCTGGGCGTGGCCCGCGTGGTCGAGCGCCGGGTCGACAACCAGGTGCAGCTCGACCGCGCGATGCTGCCGCCGCTGCTCGACGTGGCCGGCCATGCGGTGATCCGTGCATGGCTCGACGAGCTGCTGGGCCTGCTGCGCCAGCGTGGCGAGGCGCTGGCCGGGCGCATGACCCAAGGGGGCACCGGCGGCGTGGCCGAGATCGCCGACTTCATGCTGCTGCAGGCGGTGAACCGCAACGAAGCCATCTTTGCGCACCTGGCCAAGAGCGCGATGCTGCACCCGCAGCATTTCTTCGAGCATGCGCTCGGGCTGGCCGGCGACCTTGCGAGTTTTCGCGACACGCGCCGCGTGGCGCGCTTCGGGCCCTACATCCACGACGACCTCGCGCTGAGTTTCCGTCCGGTGATGGACGACCTGCGCCGCAGCCTGTCGATGGTGTTCGAGCAGTCGGCCATCCGCATCGACCTGCACGACCGCAAGCACGGCGTGCGCGTGGCGGTGGTGACCGACGTGGAGCTGCAGCGCAAGGCAACCTTCGTGCTGGCGGTGAGCGCGAACATGCCGAGCGAGGCGTTGCGCGCGCGCTTCCCCACGCAGGTGAAGATCGGCCCGGTCGAGCGCATCCGCGATCTCGTGAACCTCGCGCTGCCGGGCGTCACGCTGACGCCGATGCCGGTGGCGCCGCGCCAGATTCCCTTTCACACGGGCGCCAATTACTTCGAACTCGAAACGCGCAACAGCGACCTGTGGCGCCAGCTCGAGCAATCGGGCGGCATCGCGATGCACATCGCGGGCGATTTCCCCGGCCTCGACCTGGCGTTCTGGGCCATTCGTTCCTAGCCGCCTGTGGCTGACGGAAACGGAACATCACCATGAGCACCCCTCCCGACCCCTTTGCCGCCTTCGAGTCCGAGCGCACGGTCATCAAGCCCAAGCCGCGCACGCCGGGCGGCACGCCGCCGGCTGCTGCACCCGCGCCGTTCTTCGGCGGCGCCGATCCGACGCCGGTGGCTGATGTGGGCGAGATCGGCCTGCTCAATCCGCTGGTCTCGGCCGCGGGCAAGCTGCTGGTGCTGATCGGCAAGCTGCGCAACCTCGCACAGCCGCCCAACGTGCCGGCGCTGCGCGCGTCCACCGCCGACGCCGTGAACCAGTTCGATGCCGCGGCGCGCCGTGCGGGCGTGGGCAACGAGTCGGTGCTGGCCGCACGCTATGTGTTGTGCACGGCGCTCGACGAGGCGGTCGCCAACACGCCCTGGGGCGTGCAGGCCGGCTGGAACAAGCAGAGCCTGCTGGTGCAGTTCCACAACGAGACCTGGGGCGGCGAAAAGGTGTTTCAGCTGCTCGCCAAGCTCGCACAAGATGTGCCCACGCACCGCCAGTTGCTAGAGCTGATCTACAGCGTGCTCGCACTCGGTTTCGAGGGCCGCTACCGCGTGGTCGACAACGGCCGCGCGCAGCTCGATTCGGTGCGCCAGCGCCTGGCCGACCTCATCGCCAAAGACCGCCCGGCCGTCGAGCCCGAGCTGTCGCCGCACTGGCGCGGGCAGGGCGCGGGCACGGTGCGGCTGCGCGAGTCGCTGCCGCTGTGGGTGTTCGCGGCCGGCTTTGCGCTGCTGCTGGCGCTCGCGTGGTTCGGCCTGCGGCTCACGCTCAACCACCGCTCCGACACCACCTACGCGGCCGTGTCGAGCCTGCGCGTGCCCAACATCCAGATCGCGCCGCCCGCCGTGCCGGCCAAGTCGCCGCGGCTCGCGCGCTTTCTCGAGCCCGAGATCAAACAGGGGCTGGTCACCGTGACCGACGAAGCCGACCGCAGCGTGGTGCGGCTGCGCGGCGATTCGTTCTTCGGCTCGGGCAGCGCCGAGCCGATGGCGGCGTCGCTGCCGGTGCTGCGCCGCATCGGCCAGGCACTGGCCGAGGTGAAGGGCGAGGTGCTCATCACCGGCCACTCCGACAACCAGCCGATCCGCTCGCTGCGCTATCCGTCGAACTGGCACCTCTCGGCCGCGCGCGCCGATGCGGTGAAGGGCGCGCTCACGACGCTGGTCGACCCGGCGCGCATGCGCTCCGACGGCAAGGCCGACGCCGAGCCCGTGGTGGCCAACGACACGCCCGCCAACCGCGCGCGCAACCGCCGCGTCGACATCGTGCTGCTGACCGAACCCGAGCGCGTGGCTGCTGCTGCTCCCGTTCCAGGAGCAACGAAATGATCAAGAAAATCTTCGGTTTCCTGTTCAGCCCGCTGCTGCTGACGCTGCTGGCGCTGATCGTCGTCGCACTGCTGATCTGGTGGATCGGCCCGCTGGTGAAGATCGGTTCGCTCGCGCCGCTCGAAGGCGAGATGACGCGCGCCATCGTCATCGGCGTCATCGTGCTCATCGTCGTGCTGCGCGCGCTGTACCGCCGCTGGCGTGCGCGCCGTGCCAGTCAGCACCTGACCGACGGCTTGATGAAGGCGCCGGCCGCCGCCAAGACCGGTGCACCGGTCGACGGCGAACAGAAGATCCTCGACACGCGCTTCAGCGAAGCCGTCGCCACGCTCAAGCAGATGCGACTGCACGCCGCCGGCAAGAAGCCGGGCTGGCGCGACTGGCTGTCGATCTCGGGCGGCAGCTACCTGTACGACCTGCCGTGGTACGTCTTCATCGGCGCACCGGGCGCGGGAAAGACCACGGCGCTCGTCAACTCGGGCCTGAGCTTTCCACTGGCCGAGAAGTTCGGCCCCGGCGCCATCCGCGGCGTGGGCGGCACGCGCAACTGCGACTGGTGGTTCACCGACGAGGCCGTGCTCATCGACACGGCCGGGCGCTACACCACGCAGGACAGCCACCAGTCGGAAGACAAGAGCGCGTGGGAAGGCTTCCTCGGCCTGCTGAAGAAGGCGCGCCCGCGCCGTCCGCTCAACGGCGTGTTCCTCACGGTGAGCGTGGGCGACCTGCTGAGCCAGGGCCCCGAGGCGCGCACGCAGCTCGCGGCCTCGATCCGCGCGCGGCTGCTCGAGCTCGACGGCAAGCTCACCACGCGCCTGCCGGTGTACGTGCTTGTGACGAAGAGCGACCTGCTCTACGGCTTCACTGATTACTTCGACGACCTCGGCAAGGAGCAGCGCGCGCAGGTCTTCGGCTTCACGCTGCCGGCGGACGAGAACGTGCAGCGTGAAGAGAAGGGCTTGTCGGCCGCGTTCCACCGCGAGTTCGGCCTGCTGCACAACCGCATCAACGACGGCCTCATCGCGCGCATGCAGCGCGAGACCGACGGCACGCGCCGCGCGGCGATCTTCGGCTTTCCGGCGCAATTCGGCTCGGTCGGCCCGCTGCTCTCTGATCTGCTCGAACAGGTGTTCACCGGCTCGCGCTTTGCACAGCCGCCGTGGGTGCGCGGCGTGTACTTCACCAGCGGCACACAAGAGGGCAGCCCGATCGACCGCGTGATGGGCAGCCTGGCGCGCAGCTTCGGCATCGAGCGCGCCATGCTCGCGCCGCAGAAGTCGAGCGGGCGCAGCTACTTCCTCACCGCGCTGCTGCGCGAAGTGGTGTTCCCCGAGCAGCGTCTCGCGGGCGCCGACGTGAAGCTGGAGCGCCGTCGCAACACGCTGCGCCTGGCGGGCGTGGCCGCGATGACGCTGGTCACCGTCGGACTGCTCGCGGCCTGGGGCTACAGCACCTGGCAGAACAACAACTACCTGAAGTCGGTCGAGGCGCGCGTCGAGCCCGCGCAGAAAACCTTGGCCGCGCTGCCGACGCGCGTGCAGAACCTGGTCGAGGTCGCGCCCGTGCTGCAGGGCCTGCGCGACATCTGGAAGACGCCCGACAACCGCCAGGGCGACGAGCCGCTGTCGATGACGCTGGGCCTGTACCAGGGCGACAAGCTCGACGCCGCCGCCATGCTCACGCACCAGCGCGCGCTCAACGACGCCTTTCTGCCGCAGATCGCCAAGCGCATCGAGGACCAGCTGCGCACCGCGCAGAAGGACAACCTCGAGTTCACCTACGAAGCCCTGAAGAGTTATCTGATGCTCTACCAGCCCGAGCGCTTCGACCCCGAGGCGCTGAAGGCCTGGATCACGCTCGACTGGGCGCGCAACCTCGACCGCGGCATTCCCGAAGACCAGCGCAAGGCGCTCGAAGACCAGCTCGACGTGCTCATCGCCCAAGGCCCGCCGCGCTCGCCGTTGAAGATGGACGAGAACCTGGTGCGCAGCGTGCGCGCCGTGCTCGCGAGCTACCCGCTGGAGCAGCGCGTGTTCAGCCGCCTCAAGCGCCAGCGCGCCACCAAGGACATTCCGGGCTTCAGCGTGGCGCAGGCCACCGGCCCGTCGGGCCCGCTCGTGTTCGAGCGCATCAGCGGCAAGCCGCTGAGCGAGGGCGTGCCGGGCATGTTCACCTACGACGGGTACCACAAGCGCTTCCAGAACGAGGTCGTGGTGCTCACCGGTTTGCTGGCCGCCGAAGACCCGTGGGTGCTCGGCCAGGACCGCAACGCCAGTGAACGCCTGCGCGATGCCGCGGCGCTCGGCGCGCTCACCGACCGCGTGCGTCGCCTCTACCTCGAGGAGTACGTCAAGCAGTGGGAAGCACTGCTGGCCGACGTGCGGTTGATCCGCGTCAGCGGCCTGGAGAAGAACATCGAGACCGCGCGCATCCTGTCGGGCGTCGATTCGCCGCTCGCGAACTTTTTGCGTGCGGTGGTCAAGCAGACCACGCTGATTCCCGCGGCCGATGCCAACAAGGACGTCGTGAGCAAGGCCACCGAGACCGTGCGCAACACGCGCAAGGGTCTGGAAGACCTGTTCGGCAGCGACCCCGGCAAGCAGGTGGCGCCGGGCAAGCGCATCGAGAGCATCGTGGACGACCGCTTTGAATCGCTGCGCCGCCTCGTCACCGCCGGCGGCCCGAACCAGCCCGCGCCGATCGACGATGCGCTCAAGCTCTTCAACGAGGTGTACGTGTACCTCAACGCCGTCGACACCGCCGTGAAGGGCCGCACCTCGCCGCCGCCCGGTGACGTGGCTGGCAAGCTCAAGTCGGACGCGGGCCGCCTGCCCGAGCCGGTGCGCAGCATGATCGAGAACCTGAGCCAGACCGGCGCCACGCAGGCGCAGGTGGCCGAGCGCGGCAACCTGAGCCAGGACCTGCGCCCCGTCACCGAGTTCTGCACCCGCGCCATCGCGGGCCGCTACCCGTTCGTGCAAAGCAGCAAGCGCGACGTGCTGCCCGAAGACTTCGGCCAGATGTTCGGTGCTGGCGGCTTGATGGACGACTTCTTCCAGAAGCGCCTGGCTGCGCTGGTCGACACCAGCACCCGCCCGTGGCGCTACAAGCCCGTGGCCGAGCGCGGCGCCGTCACCACGCAGGCGCTGGCGCAGTTCGAGCGCGCGGCGCGCATCAAGGACATCTTCTTCCGCGGCGGCGGGCGCGGGCCGTCGATGCGGCTGGACTTCAAGCCGGTGGAGATGGACGCGGGCATCACGCAGTTCATCCTCGACGTGGACGGGCAGCTTGTGAAGTACGCGCATGGGCCGGTGGTGCCGATGGCGGTGCAGTGGCCGGGGCCGAAGGGCAGCAACCAGGTGCGCGTTCAAGTCAGCCCGCCGTCGACCACCGGGAGTTCGGGGTCGGCGATGGATGGGCCTTGGGCTTTGTTCCGCACGCTGGATGACGGGCAGCTGGAAGCTGGCGACGCGCCGGAGAAGTTCTTCATCACCTTCCAGGTGGGGGCGCGGAAGACGCGGTTCGAGGTGACGACGAACAGCGTGCAGCATCCGATTCGGTTGAAGGAGTTGCGGGAGTTTTCTTGTCCGGAGGGGTTGTGAGATTGGCCTCTTCTTCTTCTTCTTCTTCTTCTTCTTCGCTCTTCGTTTCCGATGAACTTCCTGGCTGGTTTGGGAAGTTGCCGGGGATGGGGGACTTTGCGCATCGGCGGTTGCCGGAGTCGTTTCGCTCGGTGTGGGACCCGTGGTTGCAGCGTGGCCTGGCGAGGCTGAAGGATCGGCATGCGGATTGGACTGCTCACTACCTGGAGGCGCCTGTGTGGTGCTTTGCGCTGGGGGCGCAGGTGGTGGGGGAACGGTCGTGGATGGGGGTGTTGATGCCTTCGGTGGATGGGGTGGGGCGGTACTTTCCGTTCACTCTGGCTGTTGAGTTGGATGAAGGCGTTGCTTCTGGTGTTCTGAGTGGGGAGGCGCTTGCTGCTGCTCTTCGGTGGTGGGCGTTGGGGACGCTGGCTGTGCTTGAAGGGCTTGAGAGTGATCTGGATGCGCTGCGGTTTGATGCGGCGCTGGGGCGGCTGTTCGCTAGTGCTGCTGATGAGCCTTCCGTTGATGACCGGTCGCTGGAGTTGCCGCTGGCGGGGGCTTCGCTTTGGATGGAGACGCCTGGGGTGGAGGGCGGGGTTCGGATGTTGGCGACAGGGTTGCCTCGGGATTTGCAGTTCGACGCTTTGTTTCTTGGGGGTGGGGAATGAGGGCGGTGCTTTCTCTTTTTTCCCGAGGCCGGGAGTTCCGCCCGGCGGCGGACTTACTTTCTTTTGCTTCGCCAAAAGAAAGTAAGCAAAGAAAAGGCGACCCCACTGTCTGCGACCCTCCGCTTCGCTGCGGGCAACCTGCGGTGCTCACGTTTCGCGGGGTCTCGCAGAACTCGCCTGCGGCTCAAACAGCTGCGAGCCCTGATCCGCGAAACGCTGCGCTCCTCGGCGCAGCCAGAGGGGCGGGGGAGCTTCGGGCCGTCGCTTCGCTCGGCCTGGGAGCAGCCAAC
>NZ_CALRZC010000205.1:0-15410 GCF_943372545.1 Variovorax sp. YR752
CCCCACCGCCCTGGCCGCACTCACCGGCCGCATTCCGGAGTGAATACCGCATGACCGCCACCACCCTGCCGCCCGTGATGCAGCGCCTGATCGACGACTTCGGCGCAGCGCGGGTCGACACCGACTCGCTGGATGCCTTCCTCGCCCGAGCGGGCGACCACGTGCTGCTGCTCAGCGGCGAACCGGTGCAGTTCCCCGAAGGCCTGGACGTCGCCGTCGTGCTGCCCGAACTGCGCAGTGCGGTCGGCAGCGCCTTCGAGATCGGCGTGGTGCCGCTCGACCACCAGGAGGCGATCGCCCGCCGCTACGGCTCGCAGCGCTGGCCGGCGCTGGTCTTCCTGCGCGACGGCCAGTACATCACCACGCTGGCCGGCATGCACGACTGGACCGACTACGTGAAGCTCGTCGAGCAGGCACTGGCGATGCCTGTCTCGCGGGCACCGACCATCGGCATCCCGCTGGTCAGGGCGAACGGCGCGTCGTCGTCCTGTCACTGAAGCCGAGAACGTCCGCATGAACCCGAACCACCGCCCCTTCCCGATTCCCGTCGTCGCCGCGCTCGGCCCCGGCAGCCAGCCCGAGGACGAAACGCTCGACTACATGCCCATGCCCTCGGGCATGGACACCTACAGGCCGCCGGTGCTGCCCGAGCCGGAGGACCTGGCCGGCCACACGCTGGCGCGCGAGGTGCTCGACGCCATCCTCGCAGCGGTCGAGGCGCGGCTGCGCGGCGAACTGCCGCCGCCGATCACGCTGACCGGCCTGCCCGCCGACGAACTCGCGCTGGTCAACCAGGTGCTCGGCGAAGGCGAAGTCAGTGCCCAGGTGCTGACCCGGCCGGAAACCCGCGAGTTCGGCGACGACGCGGTGCGCCTGCGCGTGCAGGAGTCGGTGTTCGCCGGCGTCTGGCGGGTGATCGCGAGCGACGACGACGGCGCTTTGCGTGACCAGATCGAGATCGGCCCGATCCCGTCCTGCCTGATCGAGGCCGCCCGCGACGACGCCGCCGCGCCGCGAACGCCGCCGCAGCCGCTGCCCGCCGGCCTGATCAACGTGCCGACGCTGCTGGTCGAGCTGGCCGATGCGCGCCGGCGCCGCCAGCCCCGCGACGAGGCGCACGTGGTCAACCTGACGCTGCTGCCGCTGTCGCCCGACGACATCGCCCACATCGACCACCAGCTCGGCACCGGCCGCGTCGTCATCCTGTCGCGCGGCTACGGCAACTGCCGCATCACCAACACGCTGGCCGCCGACACCTGGCGCGTCGTCTACTACAACTCGCAGGACAAGGTGATCCTCAACGCCATCGAGGTCAGCACGATCCCCGAGGTGGCCTGCGCCGCCACCGAAGACCTGGCCGACACGCAGGAGCGGCTCACCGAAGTGCTGCAATGGGTCGCTCAATCGTGAACTTCGTGCCCGGCTTCGAGGGCAGCTACCTGGGCGATGCATCGCGTCTTCCAGCGAGCGCGCGCCTCGAATGCAAGATCTGCTGGTGGGTCTACGACCCGGCGCAGGGCGATCCGGTCTGGCAGATCGACCCCGGTACCGCCTTCAGCGCACTGCCCGCGCACTGGCGCTGCCCGCAGTGCGATGGCGCGGCCGAGCAGTTCATGGTGCTGCGGGACGCGGCATGAACGAACTGGCCGTGCGCGTGGACCGCTTGCAGCAGGCGTTCGAGCGCATCGCGCGCACGCGCATGGCCGGCCTGCCCTTGAACAATCCGCGACTCGAGGTGGCGACCGTCGACTTCCGAGTCGACGAGGCCGACGACTTCGCGCTCGGCGCGCTGATCACGCCCTGGTGCATGAACCTGCTGCGCCTGCCGCTGCACGATGGGCAGACCGCGCTGGGCGTGGGCATCGCCGCCGCACGCGACATCGGTGCGCGCCGCTTCGACTTCATCGGCGCGCACGAGCCCGACGTCGGCCCGTTCGAGGCCTGCTCGCTGTTCTCGCCGATGTTCGAGTTCGCCGACCAGGCAGCGGCGCTGGCCACCGCGCAGGAGGCACTCAAGGAGTTGCGCGGCGCCGGGCGACCGCCGCAGCAGCCGGCGCGACGCGGCTTCCTGTTCGGCCGCGCCGGAGCAGCGGCGTGATGGACATGGCCGCGCTGACCGGCAGCGTGCGGCTGCACCCCGGCTCCGCCGGGCCCGCGATCAGCGGCGCGCGCCCGCTGCTCGCCTCGCGCGTGGCCCGCGGCCGCGCTGCCGCCGAGTTGCCGGCCGTGCTGGGCGCACTGTTCACGCTGTGCTCGCACGCCCACCGCAGCACCGCCCACCGTGCGGTGAGCGCCGCCCTCGGCGACCCGGCGCTGTCGACGCCTGCCGACCGCAGCGCCCTGCGAGCCGCCACCGCACGCGACCAGATCCTGCGCATCGCGCACGACTGGCATCGCCTGCTGCCCGGTGCGCCGGCCGGCGAGCCGGCCCTGACGCTGCGCAGTTGCCCGCTGTGGCGCGAGGACTTCGGCGCAGCAGAACAGATGGCCGCACTGCCCGAGTGGCTGGCCCACCGCTGGCTGATGGAGCCGCTGCACTCGTGGCTGGCCGCGCACGAAGCCGATCCGCCAGGCCATGTGCAGCGCTGGTGTGAGCAGGCCGACACACCACCGGCCCGGCTGCTGCGCACGCAACGCCGCGCGCTGCAGGCCCTGGCCACGCCGGCCCAGCCGCTGCGCCTGCTCGACCAGCCGCTCGCACAGATGCCCCGCCTGGCGCAGCGCATGGCGGAGGAGCCCGGCTTCTGTGCCCGGCCCGACTGGCACGGCGTGCCGGCCGAGACCGGCCCGTGGACACGCAGCGTCGACCCGCTGCCGCTGCCGCTTCACAATGCATGGATGCGACTGATCGCCCGCCTCGTCGATGTGCTGCGCCTGGCCGCGCCAAGCGGCCGCGACTGGCTCGCCGAAGGCGCGCTGCCGCTGGCGCCCGGCGAAGCGATTGCCTGGACCGAGATGGCGCGTGGCCTGCTGGTGCACTGGGTGCGGCTGGAGGATTCGCCGCAGGGCCCGCGCGTGGCCGACTGCCGCGTGCTCGCGCCCACCGAATGGAACTTCCATCCGCAGGGCGTGCTGGCGCAGACGCTGGCCACGCTGCGCGGCGAGGAGGCCATTGCGCAGGCGGCACGCGCGGCGGTCGCCTTCGACCCCTGCGTCGAGTTCATGGTCGAAGCCACCCCGGAGCCGGCCCATGCATGAGCTGAGCCTGGCCGGCGGCATCGTCAAGCTGGTCGAGGACGCGGCCGCGCGCGACCATTTCACGCGCGTCTCGCAGCTGCGGCTGGAGGCAGGCGCGCTGTCCGGCGTCGAGGTGCGTGCGCTGCGTTTCGCGCTCGACGCGGTGATCCCCGGCACCTGCCTGGAAGGCGCAGCCATCGCCATCGACGAGCCGCCTGGCACGGCCTGGTGCCTGCGCTGCGCGGCGAGCGTCGAGATCGGCGCACGCACCGACCCTTGCCCGCAATGCGGCGGGCACCAGATCCAACCCACCGGTGGGACCGAGCTTCGCGTGCTCGACCTGCTGGTCCACGACGACTGAAGGAGAGCGACCCATGTGCGTCGTCTGCGGCTGCGCCAACACCACCGTCGCCGATCCCGCCGCGGCCCATGTCGCGGTGGATTCACGCACCGGCGACCTGCACTACGGGGCCGGCAGCGCGCGTGTCTCGGTGCCGGGCATGAGCCAGGCCCGCGCGATCAAGCTCGAGGCCGACGTGCTCGGCGAGAACAACCGCATCGCCGCGGCCAACCGTGCGCACTTCGCCACGCACGGCGTGACGGCCTACAACCTGGTCTCCAGCCCGGGCTCGGGCAAGACCACGCTGCTGTGCGCGACGATCGAGTACCTGAAGCGTCATGCGCCCGCGTTGCCGCTGGCAGTGATCGAGGGCGACCAGCAGACCAGCAACGACGCCGACCGCATCCGCGCCACCGGCGCCAGCGCAATCCAGGTCAACACCGGCAAGGGCTGCCACCTCGATGCGCCGATGGTGGCGGAGGCGTTCTCGCGGCTGCATCTGCATGCGCACCGCCACGATCAGCATGATCATCACCACGCAGCGGCGCACGAGCCCAGCGCCGGGCCGCCCCAAGCTGGGCGAGACCCCCTCGGGGGGCCGGACGCGGTACTCCGCGGCCGTGGGGGCTCCATTCTTTTCATCGAGAACGTCGGCAATCTGGTGTGTCCGGCGATGTGGGACCTGGGCGAAGCCGCGAAGATCGCCATCCTCTCGGTGACCGAGGGCGAGGACAAGCCACTCAAGTACCCCGACATGTTCGCCGCCGCCAGGCTGATGGTGCTGAACAAGACCGACCTGCTGCCGTACCTGGACTTCGACGTGCCGAAGTGCATCGAGTACGCTCAGCGCGTGAACCCGGGCATCGAGGTGCTGCTGGTGTCGGCGAAGACCGGCGCCGGGCTGGACGCCTGGGTCGAGTGGCTGCTGCATCCGCCGGCGTGAAGTTCTCGTGATGGACACCATCGCCATGCTGCCCACCGCCGCGCCCGCGCACGTGCTGGCCTGCGGCGCCTTCCTGAAGAACCGTGCGCTGCGGCTGGACGGCGAGCGCTTCGCCTGGTCTGCACAGCATGGTGACCTGGCCGAACCCGAGGCCTGCCGCGCGCTCGACGCCTCGGCAGACTTGCTGCTCGCGCAAGGCGGCGTGGATGCCGTCGCCCACGACCTGCACCCCGACTTCCACAGCACGCGGCTGGCGCTCGCACTGGCCGATCGGCTCGGCGTGCCGGCGATCGGCGTGCAGCACCACCACGCCCACATCGCGGCGGTGATCGCCGAGCAGGGGCTGGCCGAACCGGTCATCGGCATCGCGCTCGACGGCGTCGGCCTGGGCACCGACGGACAGGCCTGGGGTGGCGAGTTGCTGTGGGTCGATGGCGGCGCGTCGGCGCATGGCTGGGAGCGGCTGGCGCACCTGCAGCCGATCGCCCTGCCCGGTGGCGACGTGGCCGCGCGCGAACCCTGGCGAATGGCCGCCGCCGTGCTGCATGCGCTCGGCCGGGGCGATCAGATCGAGGCGCGCTTCGCACCCACCGTCGGCGCGCAGGCCGCGCGCCTGCTGCGCCAGATGCTCGATCGGCGACTGAACTGCCCGACCACCAGCAGCGCCGGACGCTGGTTCGACGCGGCGGCCGGCGCGCTCGGCCTGAGCGTGCGCCAGACGATGGAGGCCGAGGCAGCGATCGCACTGGAGCGGCTGGCGGCGCAGGCACTCGCGCATGACGAGTTGCGGTCACCACGAGCGCCGATCCCGCCCTCGCTCGATCCGGGCACCATCGTCGCGAACCTGTTCGACCTGCCGCACGACGAACTGGCGCGGGCACGCGCTGCGCTGCTCTTCCATCACGCGCTGGCCGACGGCCTGGCAGACGCCGCGGCGCGGGCCGCCCATCAGCATGATTGCCGCGCCGTCGTGCTCGGCGGCGGCTGCTTCATGAACCGCATCCTCACCGAGCGCCTCAGCGCCGACCTGCAGCGCCGCGGGCTCGCCGTGCATGCGCCGCGCAGCACGCCCTGCGGCGACGCCGGGCTGGCGCTCGGTCAGGCCTGGGTGGCGGCATGCACGGTCGCGCAGGCCGCCACGCCGCAAGTAGCCGTTGCCCTGGAACTCTGATCATGTGCCTCGCCCTCCCCGCCCGCATCGTGGCACTGCAAGACGGCGACAACGCCATCGTCGAACTCGGCGGCGTGCGCAAGAGCGTGTCGGTCGCGCTGACGCCGGAGGCCAGGCTAGGCGACTACGTGATCGTGCATGTCGGCCACGCGATCGGCCTGCTCGATGCGGACGAGGCCGAGAAGACCCTGGCGCTGTTCGCCGAAATGGCCGCCGCGGAGCGGCAAGCATGAAATACGTCGACGAGTTCCGCGACGGCGAGGTGGCCAGAGCCCTCGCCCAGCGCATCGCCGCCGAGGCCGATGCCGGCCGGCGCTACCACTTCATGGAGTTCTGCGGCGGCCACACGCATGCCATTTCTCGCTACGGCATCGCCGAGCTGCTGCCAGCGAACCTGCGCATGATCCACGGGCCCGGCTGCCCGGTGTGCGTGCTGCCGATCGGCCGCATCGACCAGGCCATCGCCTTGGCCCTCGACCGTGGCGTGATGCTGTGCACCTACGGTGACGTGATGCGCGTGCCGGCCTCGGAGTCGCTCAGCCTGATGCGCGCCAAGGCGCGTGGCGCCGACATCCGCATGGTCTATTCGGCCGCCGATGCGCTCAAGCTGGCGCGCGAGCATGCCGACCGCGAGGTGGTGTTCCTCGCCATCGGCTTCGAGACCACCACGCCGCCGACGGCGCTGGTGATCCGCCAGGCGCAGGCCGAGAACCTGGCCAACTTCAGCGTGCTGTGCAACCACGTGCTGACGCCCAGCGCGATCACCCACATCCTCGAGTCGCCCGAGGTGCGCCAGTACGGCACGGTGCCGATCGACGGCTTCGTCGGGCCGGCGCACGTCAGCATCGTCATCGGTGCACGGCCCTACGAGCACTTCGCGCAGGAGTACCGCAAGCCGGTGGTGATCGCCGGCTTCGAGCCGCTGGACGTGATGCAGGCCATCCTGATGCTGGTGCGCCAGGTCAATGCGAAGCGCGCCGAGGTCGAGAATGAGTTCAGCCGCGCGGTCACGCGCGAGGGCAACCTCGCGGCGCAGGCGGTGGTCTCGCAGGTGTTCGAGCTGCGCTCCAGCTTCGAGTGGCGCGGCCTCGGCGAGGTGCCCTACTCGGCGCTGAAGATCCGCCCGGCCTTCGAGCGCTTCGACGCCGAGAAGCGCTTCGGCCTCGTCTACAAGAGCGTGCCCGACCACAAGCAGTGCGAGTGTGGCGCCATCCTGCGCGGCGTCAAGAAGCCGACCGACTGCAAGCTGTTCGGCACCGTGTGCACGCCGGAGAGCCCGATGGGCTCGTGCATGGTGTCCTCCGAAGGCGCCTGCGCGGCGCACTACACCTACGGACGGTTCCGCGACATTCCCGTCGTGGCCGTGTGATTCATGAGCAAGAAGGACTACATCCGCCCGATCGACTTCAGGCACGGCCGCGTCGACATGAACCACGGCGCCGGCGGCCGCGCCTCGGCGCAGCTCATCGCCGAGCTGTTCGCGCGTGCCTTCGACAACGAGTACCTGCGCCAGGGCGACGACGGCGCGCTGCTGCCCATGCCCGCCGGCCACCGGCTGGTGATGGCGACCGACGGCCATGTCATCTCGCCGCTGTTCTTCCCCGGCGGCGACATCGGCTGCCTGGCGGTGCACGGCACGGTCAACGACGTGGCCATGCTCGGCGCCACGCCGCTGTACCTGAGCGCGAGCTTCATCCTCGAGGAAGGCTTTCCGCTCGCCGACCTGAAGCGCATCGTCGAGTCGATGGCGGCGGCCTCGCGCGAGGCCGGCGTGCCGGTGGTCACCGGCGACACCAAGGTGGTCGAGCAGGGCAAGGGCGACGGCGTGTTCATCAGCACCACCGGCGTCGGCGCGGTGCCGCTGGCGCGGCGCATCGGCGGCGCGCTGGCTCGGCCGGGCGACGCGGTGCTGGTCTCCGGCACGATCGGCGACCACGGCGTGGCCGTGCTGTCCAGGCGCGAGTCGCTGGAGTTCGAGACCACCATCGAGTCCGACACCGCGGCGCTGCACACGCTGGTCGCACGGCTGCTCGCGGCGGTGCCCGAGGGCAGCGTGCGCACGCTGCGCGACCCGACCCGCGGCGGCCTGGCCACCACGCTCAACGAGATCGCCAAGCAGTCGGGCGTCGGCATGCTGCTGCAGGAAGCGGCCATCCCGATCAAGCCGCAGGTCGAGGCTGCCTGCGAGCTGCTCGGGCTGGATCCGCTGTACATCGCCAACGAGGGCAAGTGCATCGTGATCTGCGATCCGGCGGTGGCCGAGGGCGCGCTGGAAGCGCTGCGCTCGCACCCGCTGGGCCGCGACGCGGCACACATCGGCACGGTCACCGACGATGCGCAGCGCTTCGTGCAGATGGCCACCGCCTTCGGCGGCCGGCGCGTGGTCGACTGGCTCTCGGGCGAGCCGCTGCCGCGCATCTGCTGACGGTCCTTCGCGCAGAGAGGTCGGCGTGAAACTGCTGCTGCTCGCACACGCCTTCAACGGCCTGACCCAGCGCCTGCACTGCGCATTGCGCGGAGCTGGCCATGAGGTCAGCGTCGAGCTCGACATCTCGGACGCGGTGACCGAGGAAGCCGTGGCGCTCGCCGACCCTGACCTGGTCATCGCGCCCTTCCTGAAGCGCCGCATTCCCGAGTCGGTGTGGTCGGTGCGGCCCTGCCTCGTGGTGCACCCCGGCCCGCCGGGCGATCGCGGTCCGGCGGCGCTGGACTGGGCGGTGCTGCGCGGCGATGTCGAGGGTGGCGTCACAGTGCTGCAGGCGATCGGTGACTTCGACGCCGGGCCGGTGTGGGCGTGGCGGACCTTTGCGCTGCGCCGTGATGCGAGCAAGGCCAGCCTGTACCGGCATGAGGTCACGCAGGCAGCGGTCGAGGCGGTTCTGGAGGCGGTTGATCGTCTTCGAGCCGGCGCGATGGCGCCCGCCTCGCCGCCCCACCTGCCGCCGCCACCGACCTGGGGCGGCGGCTGGCAGGGTCCGGTGCCTGCTGCGCAGCGCGCGATCGACTGGTCGCGCGACGACACGGCCAGCGTGCTGCGCAAGCTCCGCAGTGCCGACGGCCACCCCGGCGTGGCCGACGTGCTGTTCGGCCGCAGTTGCCGCTTGCACGATGCGCACGAAGCCAGCGCAGCCGCACTGCAGCGCGCCCCCGCCGGTGCGCCCGGCAGCCTCGTCGCGCGGCGCGGCCCGGCGCTGCTGCGTCGCACCGTCGACGGCGGCGTCTGGATCGGCCACGTGCGCTGCGAGCCGCCACCCGGCCAGCCGGCCTTGAAGCTGGCGGCCACACGCGCCTTCGCCGCCGAGTCGGCCGCTCTGCCCGAACTCGAGGTGCCGCTGCAGCGCGACGCCGCCGAGTGGGACGAGCTGCACTACGCCGAGAGCGGCGCTGACGGGCAGCGGGTTGGCTGGCTGGCCTTCGATTTCCACAACGGCGCCATGTCCACACGCCAGTGCGAGCGTCTGCGCGACGCGCTGCGGCTCGTTCGCATGCGCGACACGCAGGTGCTGGTGCTGCAAGGAGGCACCGACTTCTTCAGCAACGGCATCCACCTGCACGACATCGAGGCCGCGGCGCAGGACGCTGGCGACAGCGCCGCCGACGCCTCCTGGCGCAACATCAACGCGATCGACGACGTGGTGCTGGAACTGCTGACCCTGACCGACCGGCTGACCGTCGCGCTGATGCGCGGCAATGCCGGCGCCGGCGGCTGCTGGCTGGGCTTCGCGGCCGATATCGTCTGGGCGCATGGCGGCGTGGTGCTCAACCCGCACTACAAGAACATGGGCAACCTGTACGGCTCCGAGTACTGGACCTGCACGCTGCCGCGGCGCGTCGGCGCTGCACGCGCCGCAGAGGTCTCGCAGCGCGTGATGCAGGGGCGGCTGCCACTGTCGGCCGCCGAGGCGGTGTCGCTCGGCCTGGTCGATGCCGTGCTGAATGCCGGCAGTGACGGGCTGCCGCAGGCGGCGCAAACGCGGGCCCTCGCCCTGGCCGCGGCGCACAATCACGCCGAGCGCATCGCCACCAAGCAGCGTGCGCGTGCCGAGGACGAGGCGCACCAAGCGCTGGCCGCCTACCGCGATCAGGAACTGCAGCAGATGCACCGCAACTTCTACGGCTTCGACCCCAGCTACCACGTGGCGCGCCACCACTTCGTGACGCGCAAGCCGCATGCGTGGACGCCGCGGCACCTGGCGACCCACCGGCCATGATGCCGACCGTGCTGCTGGTCGACGACGAGGTGCGCTCGCTCGACGCGATGCGGCGCACGCTGGAGGAGGACTTCGACATCCTCACCGCGACCGACGCCGACGCCGCACGCGAACAGATGGAACGCCGCGACGTCGACGTGATCCTGTGCGACCAGCGCATGCCCGGCACCACCGGCGTCGAGTTCCTGCGCGAGGCGCGCGAGCGCTGGCCGGACGCGGTGCGCATCGTCATCTCCGGCTACACCGACAGCGAAGACATCATCGCCGGCATCAACGACGCCGGCATCTGGCAGTACATCCTCAAGCCCTGGGTGCCGGAGCACCTGTTGCAGACGGTGCGCGCCGCCGCCGAGGCGCGTACGCTGCAGCACGGCCTGGCGCGGCTGGACATCGAGCTGCGCAGCGGCAGCGGCCCGCTGCGTGTGAAGAGCCAGGCGCGCCTCGCGCAGGCACGCCATGCGTTCGACTTCGATCGCATCGTGCGCGCCGCCGGCAGCCCGCTCGACGCCGTGTGCGAGACGGCGCGGCGCATCGCGCGGCACGACCTGTCGGTGCTGGTGCTCGGCGAGTCCGGCACCGGCAAGGAGCTGCTGGCGCGCGCGATCCACTACGCCAGCCCGCGCCATGCCGGGCCCTTCGTGGTCGAGAACTGCGCGGCGATTCCCGACACGCTGCTCGAGAGCGAACTGTTCGGCCACAAACGCGGCGCCTTCACCGGCGCGGTGGACGACCACATCGGCCTGTTCCAGCGCGCCAACGGCGGCACCGTCTTCCTCGACGAAATCGGCGAGACCTCGCCAGCCTTCCAGGTCAAGCTGCTGCGCGTGCTGCAGGAAGGCGAGCTGCGCCCGGTCGGCTCGACGCGCGCGATTCCCGTCGACGCGCGGGTGATCGCCGCGACGCACCGCGACCTGGAATCCGACGTGCGCGCCGGCCGCTTCCGCGAAGACCTCTACTACCGCATCGCCGGCGTGACGATGGCGATGCCACCGCTGCGCGAGCGGCCGGGCGACATCGTGCCGATCGCCGAGCGGCTGCGCAGCGACGTGGCCGCCGAACTGGGCCTGGCGGCACCGGCCTTCGACGACGACGCCCGCGCCGTGCTGGTGAGCTACCCCTGGCCGGGCAACATCCGTGAACTGCGCAACGAGATCGCCCGCGCGCTGGCGCTGAGCGACGGCGCGGTGCTGCACGCGGCGGCTTTCTCGCGCCGGCTGCTGCATGGCCAGGCCGGGGCCCATGTGCCAGTGGCCAACGGCCAAGCGCTGCCGCCCAGTGGAACGCTGGCCGAACGCCTCGACGCGATCGAGGCGATGGTGCTGCGCGAGGCGCTGCTGCGGCATCGCTGGAACAAGACTCGCGCCGCGCAGGAGCTGGGCCTGTCGCGCGTCGGCCTGCGCGCCAAGCTGCAGCGGTTTGGACTGGAAGACGCCAAGGACGTGAAGGACAAGTCATGAACGTTCTCTGGCTTCAGAGCGGCGGTTGCGGCGGCTGCAGCATGTCGCTGCTGTGCGCCGACACGGCCGACTTCCCGGCGATGCTCAGGAGCGGTGGCATCGATCTGCTCTGGCATCCCTCGCTGTCGCTGCACAGCGGCCGCGACGTGATCACGCTGCTGGAGGACTGCCGCGACGGCCGCACCCGGCTCGACGTGCTGTGCGTCGAAGGCTCGCTGCTGCGTGGGCCGAACGGCACGGGGCGCTTCCACCTGCTCGCCGGCACCGGCGTGCCGATGATCGACTGGGTGCGCGCACTCGCCGCGGTGGCCACGCAGGTGGTCGCGGTCGGCTCCTGCGCGGCCTGGGGCGGCATCACCGCCACCGGCCCCAACATCACCGAGGCCTGCGGCCTGCAGTACGACGGTGACCGCCCCGGCGGCCTGCTCGGCGCCGAGTTCGTCGCGCGTGGCGGCCTGCCGGTGATCAACGTCGCCGGCTGCCCGACGCACCCCGGCTGGGTGGTCGACACGCTGATGGCGCTGGCCGCCGGCATGTTCTCCGCCGACGACCTCGACCCGCTGCGCCGGCCGCGCTTCTATGCCGACCAGCTGGTGCACCACGGCTGCACGCGCAACGAGTACTACGAGTTCAAGGCCAGCGCCGAGAAGCCGTCCGACCTCGGCTGCATGATGGAGCACATGGGCTGCAAGGGCACGCAGGCGCATGCCGACTGCAACACGCGGCTGTGGAACGGCGAGGGCTCGTGCACACGCGGCGGCTACGCCTGCATCAGCTGCACCGAGCCTGGCTTCCAGGACCCGGGCCACCCGTACCACCAGACGCCCAAGCTGGCCGGCATCCCGATCGGATTGCCGACCGACATGCCCAAGGCCTGGTTCGTCGCGCTGGCGTCACTGTCGAAGAGCGCGACACCGAAGCGCGTGAAGAGCAACGCCACCGCCGACCACGTCGTGGTCGCACCGGCGGTGCGCAAGACAAGATTGAAATGACTCGCCTGGTCGTCGGCCCCTTCAACCGCGTCGAGGGCGATCTCGAGGTCCAGCTCGATGTCGCCGACGGCCGTGTCGCATCGGCGCGCGTCAATGCACCGATGTACCGCGGCTTCGAGCAGATGCTGGTCGGCCGCGAGCCGCACGACGCGCTGGTCATCGTGCCGCGCATCTGCGGCATCTGCTCGGTGTCGCAGTCGGTCGCCGCGGCGCGTGCGCTGGCCGATGCATCGGGCGTCGAACTGCCGCCCAACGGCGTGCACGTCATCAACCTGATGCTGGCCTGCGAGAACCTGGCCGACCACCTGTCGCACTTCTACCTGTTCTTCATGCCCGACTTCACCCGGCCGGTCTACGCCGATCGGCCGTGGTTCGGCGAAGCCACTCGCCGCTTCGCCGCACTGGCCGGCGAGCATGGCCGCGCGGCGCTGGCGGCGCGGCAGCGCTGGTTCGAGATCATGGGTACGCTGGGCGGCAAGTGGCCGCACACGCTGAGCATCCAGCCCGGCGGCAGCGCGCGAGGGGTGGAGGCGTCCGAGCGCATCCGGCTGCTGGCCAAGGTGCGCGAGTTTCGCGCCTTCCTCGAACGCACCACCTTCGGCGCGCCGCTGGAAGAAGTCAGCGCGCTCGACGGCGAAGCGGCGCTGCAGCGCTGGCGTGCGGCCGATCCGCAACGCGGCGACTTGCGCCTGTTCCTCACCATCGCTGCCGACCTCGGGCTCGAATCGCTCGGCCGCGGGCCGGGCCGCACGCTGAGCTATGGCGCCTACCGGCAACCCGATGGCCGCTTCGAGCTCCCGGCTGGCCTCTGGCGCGAGGCCGGCCAAACCCTGCACGCCGCCGACCTCGACGCGATCCGCGAGGACGCCACGCACGCCTGGCTCGCCGGCGATTCGCCGCTGCACCCGCGCGAAGGCCTCACCGAGCCGATGCTCGACAAGCCCGGTGGCTACACCTGGAACAAGGCGCCGCGCCTGGCCGGCGAGGTGGTCGAGACCGGCGCGATCGCGCGGCAGCTCGCCGGTGGCCAGCCCTTGATCCGCGATGCAGTGGCACGCCACGGTGCGAACGTCCGCAGCCGCGTGCTGGCCCGCCTCATCGAGCTGGCCCGCGTGCTGCCGATGACCGAGCGCTGGCTCGCTGCGCTGTCGCCGCGCGAGCCCTTCTTCCATGCCGACCGGCTGCCGGCCGATGCCGACGGCACCGGCCTGACCGAAGCCGCGCGCGGTGCGCTCGGACACTGGGTCAGCGTGCGCAACGGCCGCATCGCGCGCTACCAGATCGTTGCGCCGACGAGCTGGAACTTCTCGCCGCGCGACGCCGCCGGCACGCCCGGCGCGCTGGAGGCCGCACTCGAAGGCGCGCCGGTGCGCGAGGGCGAGGACACGCCGGTGGCGGTGCAGCACATCGTGCGCTCCTTCGACCCGTGCATGGTCTGCACCGTGCACTGAGACGCCCGCAACGACCATGCCGCGCGACAAGCACCCCGACCCGACCCGCGAGGAGACGCTGCTGAAGCTGGGCCAGCTCGACGGGGTCGACGACGCCGCCTGGCTGGATGTGATCGCCAAGATGGACGAGGTCTACTCGCAGCTGGTGCAGGACGAGATCGCGCTGGAGGAGAAGAACGCACAGCTCGAGCAGTCGCAGCAGTTCATCTTCAGCCTGCTGTCGGCGATGAGCGACGTGCTGGTCGCCTGTGACGACGCCGGCCGCATCGAGGAGACCAACGCCGCGCTGCGCGAACTGGTCGGGCTCAGCGAGGCCGAGCTGCGCGGCACGCCGCTGCCCGATCTGCTCGCCGACGCGGCCAGCGTGCAGCGCATCGCCCAGGCGCTGACCACCACGCCACGCGGCGGCAGCACGATCGAGATCGACCTGCGCGACGCCCACGGCCAGCCGGTGCCGGTGGACCTGAACATCACGCCGCGCTTCAATGCCGCCGGGCAGCGCGTCGGCCATGTGTTCGTCGGGCGGCCAATGGGGGAGCTCAAGCGCGCGTATCACCAGCTGCGCGAGGCGCACGAGGCGCTCAAGCGCACCCAGCAGCAGTTGCTGCACTCCGAGAAGATGGCCTCGCTCGGCCGGCTGGTGGCCGGCGTGGCGCACGAGCTGAACAACCCGATCAGCTTCGTGCTCGGCAACGTGCATGCGCTGCAGCGCTACACCGAGCGCTTGCGCGAGTACCTCGGCGCGATCCATGCGAACGCCGGGGCGGACGAGCAGGCGGCGCTGCGCGCCAGGCTGCGCATCGATCACCTGCTGTCCGACCTTCCCTCGCTGATGGAAGGCACGCTCGAAGGCGCGCATCGCACCGCGGACATCGTGCAGGGCCTCAAGCGCTTCTCGGCGATGGACCGCGGCGAACGCAGCGAGGTCGACCTGAACGGCGTGATCGAGCGGGCGATCCACTGGGTGCGCAAGGGCACCGCGCCCTCGTTCACCGTGCACTGGACGCCGGGCCCGGCGTGCACGGTCAACGGCAATGCCGGGCAGCTGCTGCAGGTGGTGATGAACCTGGTGCAGAACGCCTACGACGCCGCGGCCACCCGTGAACGCAGCGATCCGGCGATGTGGATCACCCTGCAGTGCGAGGGTGATGCCGCGCGGCTGGTGCTCCGCGACAACGGCCCGGGCATCGCGAGCGAGCACCTGTCGCGCATCTTCGACCCCTTCTTCACCACCAAGCCGGTGGGCAAGGGCACGGGGCTGGGGCTGTCGATCAGCTACGGCATCGTCGAGCAGCATGGCGGCCGGCTGGGCGCCGGCAACCACGCGGACGGCGGTGCGGAGTTCGTTCTGGAGCTGCCGCTCGCGAAGTGACGCGCAACGGGGAGGAAGGACTCGGCGGAAGAGCGGTCAAGTGGCAGCTGTCGGCCTTGAGCTGAACTCTGTGTGTGTCTGCTTTCGTGCCCTCTATTAGCGTCGCGGCAGACGCTGCCCGCTGGTGGCTCATTCGGCGGCGGTCGACGCTGCGCGCCGACTCCACTGCGATGCTCGCGCCAGGGGGCAGGCCGCCCAACTCACTTCGCGACCTGCGGTCGCTGCGTTCAAACAACCGCGGCAAGTCAGTTCACGAAGCGCGCTGGCGCGCGCCGACCCCGGCGCTGCGCTTCTCG
>NZ_CALRZC010000206.1:0-15409 GCF_943372545.1 Variovorax sp. YR752
CGCAGGCCTGCGCGGTGGTCAAGGAACTGGCACTCGACCCGGCCAAGGTCAACCCGAACGGCTCGGGCATCTCGCTGGGCCACCCGATCGGCGCCACCGGCGCGATCATCACCACCAAGGCGCTGTACGAGCTGCAGCGCGTGGGTGGCCGCTACGCGCTGGTGACGATGTGCATCGGCGGCGGCCAGGGCATCGCCGCGATCTTCGAGCGGGTCTGAGCACCGCTGGCTGATCAGCCCTGCGGCGCACGCCGCAGGTAGCCGGCCAGCGCGTCGGCGGGCAGGGGCCGGGCGAAGTGGTAGCCCTGGGCCTCCTCGCAGCCCAGCTCGACGAGGCGCCGCGCCACCGCAGCGTCCTCCACGCCCTCGGCGATGGTGATCAGCGACAGGCCGTGCGCCATCTGCACGATCGCCTGCACGATGGCGCTGTCATCGGCGTCTGTCAGCAGGTCGGCGACGAAGCTGCGGTCGATCTTCAGCTTGTCGACCGCAAATCGCTTCAGGTACGACAGGCTGGAGTAGCCTGTGCCGAAGTCGTCGATCGACAGGCGCACGCCCAGGCCCTTGAGCCGCTGCACGGCGGCCAGCACCTGTTCGGTGTTGCTCAGCAGGATCGACTCGGTCAGCTCGAGTTCGAGGCACTCCGGCCGCAGGCCACTGTCGCGCAGCGAGCGCTCGACCACCTGCTCGATGTCGCCGCGCGCGAACTGCAGCGCCGAGAGGTTCACCGCCACGGTGATCGGAGGGAGCCCCTCGCGCTGCCAGGCCACCGCTTGGCGGCAGGCCTCGCCGATGACCCAGTCGCCGATCGGCACGATCAGGCCGCTTTCCTCGGCTTGCGCGATGAAGCGTGCCGGCGGCAGCAGCCCCTCGCCCGGGCGCTGCCAGCGCAGCAGCGCCTCGACACCGATCATCCGGCCGCTCTTCAGGTCGACCTGCGGCTGGTAGTGCAGCACGAACTCGCCGCGCTCCAGCGCCAGGCGCAGGCCGTTGCGCAGTTGCAGCCGCTCGATCGCCTCGGCGTTCATCGACTCGTCGAAGAAGCGGAAGGTGTTGCGGCCGCCGTCCTTGGCGCGGTACAGCGCGGTGTCGGCCTTCTGCAGAAGGGTGTCGAAATCGCCGCCGTCGCCCGGGTACTGCGCGATGCCGATCGAGGCGGTGGTGGCGATGTCCTGGCCGTCGATGTGGATGGGCTGCACCAGCGCGCCCATCAGCTTGTCGATCACCGGCTTCAGCGCGGCGCCGTCGGCCAGTTCGCCGAGCACGACGAGGAACTCGTCGCCGCCCTGGCGGCAGATGCTGTCGGTCTCGCGCAGCGTGCTGCGCAGCCGCGCCGCCACCGTCTTCAGCAGGCGGTCGCCGGCCGCGTGGCCGAGCGAGTCGTTGACGTTCTTGAAGTGGTCGAGATCGAGGTAGAGCAGCGCGGCGATGCCGCCGCGCCGGTGCGCCGCGGCGATCGCACGCTCGACGCGGTCGCGCGCCAGCACGCGGTTGGGCAGCTCGGTCAGCGGGTCGTGGAAGGCGAGGAACTCGACACGGCGTTCGGCATCGCGGCGCTCGCCGATCTCGACGCGCAGCCGCTCGTAGGGTTCGCGCACGCCGACCACGAAC
Organism: Variovorax sp. YR752; assembly: GCF_943372545.1. Taxonomy (NCBI): domain Bacteria; kingdom Pseudomonadati; phylum Pseudomonadota; class Betaproteobacteria; order Burkholderiales; family Comamonadaceae; genus Variovorax; species Variovorax sp. YR752. The sequence goes on from NZ_CALRZC010000206.1 coordinate 1,611, forward strand.
ACCGCGCGGTAGATGTACAGGTAGGCAACGATCTTGTAGGCATGGCCGAGCAGCTGGAAGACGTCGTTGACGTTCGAGTACAGCGTGAAGCAGAGCTCGCCGAGGATGGTGATCAGCGCGGCGGTGCGCAGGTCCAGCGCGTCGTAGCGGCGGCCACCGGCCACGCGCCGCTGGAAGCCGATGGCGGCCACGCCCATCAGCGCGATCAGCCCGTACTCGGCGCCGATCTTGAAGGCGGTGAGGCCACGATCGTCCTCGAAGGTGCGCGGCCACAGCGCCGGATGGCCGAGCTGCAGCCAGACCACCAGCGCCGGCAGCAGCAGCGCGGCGGCCAGCAGCCCGTAACGTGCACGTCGCGTGCGCAATGGTGGCCAGTCGCGCCAGGCCACCGCCAGCAGCGTCAGCGCCGCGATCAGCCGTGCCACCAGCCAGAAGTTGATCGCCTTCTCGGTGTGCGCCGGCGTGACGAAGTCCGGCATGCCGCGGTAGGACAGCAGGTGCGCGATGTCGATCAGCCCGACGGCCAGGAATCCGCAGCCGATCACCAGCGCGTTGCCGGAACGATCGCCCGCATCGGTGTGCCAGCACAGCGCGAACACGAGCAGCGCCACCGCCACGGCGACCAGCTCGGCCACGGTGTGCGCCCAGACCGGGAACAGCGTGTGGCCCTGCTTGAGGAAGTCCAGCGGCGGCAGCAGCCAGACCACCAGCACCAGCAGCGTCAGGGCGGCAATCAGCCAGGCCGGCAGCGTCGACGGCGGGCGCAGTGTGGCCGCCGCGGCCGGCACGGCAGGCGTTGCGTCGACGACGGTCCGGAAGGTCATGCGCTGAGGTGAGCCGCGATGCGAGATTATCGGCAGCGGCTCCCGGCGCAAGCGTTCAGCGCAAGGCCCAGGCACCGCCTTCTGCGTGAACTCGTTCCTCGGCGTGCAGCTTGTCGAGATGGGCGCGCAGCGAGCGCAGCGCGACCGGGTGCAGGCGCTGCGGCACGTCCGAATAGACATGCATCAAGAGCGCGTGCTCGTCGGCCGGCCCCAGCTCGCGCATCGAGGCCAGCACCTTGGCCTCGCGCTGCAGGCGGTGGGCGATGATCTTCTCGAAGGCCGCGCGCGGCTGCTCCATCAGGAAACCGTGGCCCGGCGCCAGCCAGTCGAGGTCTTCGCTGCACAGCGCGCGCAGCGAGGCGAGGTAGGCCGCCATGTTGCCGTCCGGCGGATTGATGACCACGGTGCTGAGCTGCATGACATGGTCGCCGGTGAACAGCGTCTTCTCCTCCTCGAGCCGGTAGCACAGGTGGTTGGAGGCATGGCCCGGGGTGTGGATCACGCCCAGCGTGACGTGGTCGTCGATCACGAAGCGCTCGCCGCCGGCGAGCTGCACGTCGGGAGCGAAGCTGGTGTCCTGCCACTCCGGGTGCGCGGCGATGCGGCCGAGCACCGGCGCGCCGGTGCGCGCCTTGAGCATCGCGCAGCCGGGGGAATGGTCGAGGTGGGTGTGGGTGGCGAAGATGCGGCGGATCGGCCCCGGCGCCGCGGCGAGGATGGCGTCGATGTGGCGTTCCTCTGCCGGGCCGGGGTCGATCACCGCCCACTCGTTGCGCGGCCCGCCGCCGACCAGGTAGGCGTTGGTGCCAGGCCCCGTCATCACGCTGCCGTTGTGCGCGGTGACGCGGATCACCCGCGGCGACAGCCGCACCGCCACGCCGGGCACGATCTCGTACGAGGCATGGCCGCTGCACCCGGGGTCGATGCGGCGCAACTCGGCAAAGGCCGGCTCGTCGGGCGTGACCGGGCGTGTGCCGTCGCGGCCGCGGCCGATCTGCGGCTGGATGCGCGGCACCTCGCGCGGCTGCCGCGCCCAGGCGAGCAGCGCATCGACGCTGTCGAAGCGCGCCACCGCCTCGAGCGTCTTGCGCGTCGGCGTCAGCAGCTTCAGCGGCTCGGTGCGCGTCAGCGCGGCGGCCGGCGCCACCCACATCTGCTCGACCAGTTCGCCGTCGTCGTGCACTGCGATCTGGCCGGCCGGGGCGCGGGCGACGAAGAAGCGCGTGTCGAAGCGCTTGGCCTGCGCCGGCGGCGTCAGCCAGTGGCTGAAGTAGAGAAGCTCGTCGACCGCCAGGGTCAGCCCCTCGTCGTGGCACAGCGCGGCGAGTGAACGTTCGCCGCGCTGCAGCGGGCCGCGCCAGGCGTCGAGCCGCTCGGCGCGCTGTGCATCGAGCGCCAGCGGCGAGCCGTCGCGCTCGCGCACGTAGAGCAGCCCGGCCTCCTCGAAGCATTCACGCACCGCGGCGGCCCAGAAGTCGAGCGCATGCGCGTCGACGCCGAGCCGCGCATCGGCCTCGGACGGCGCCAGGCCGCGACAGAACGGCAGCGCCGCGCGGTCGTCGGCGTCGACCAGCCCGCCGGGAAACACCCAGGCGCCGCTGTTGTGATCGCCACGCTCGGCACGGCGCAGCAGCAGCACCTCGATGCCGAGCGCGCCGTCGCGCAGGACGACCACGGTGGCCGCGGGGCGGGGTGGCTTGGCGGGTTCGCTCATCGTGCGCGTCGTCGTGGCTGGGAAGCGTCGATGCTACGCCCCGGGTGCTTGCATGCCAGCCGCCGCTACCAGGGGTCGAGGCCTGGCATGCGGCGCTCACGCGGCACGGCGCCGTCGAGCTGGCGCAGCAGCCAGTCGCGCGTAGCGGCCGGGTCGATGGCGGCGTCGATCTCCAGCGTGGCCGCCATGTTCAGCGCGCGGCCGTCGGCGATCTGCCGATCCAGGAGTTCTCGGAACCGCGCCTCGCGCACCCCGCCCTCGGGCAGCGCCTCCAGCTCCTTGCGGTAGCCCAGCCGCACCGCGCCTTCCAGGCCCATGGCGCCGAACTCGCCGCTCGGCCAGGCGGCGGTGGCCAGCGGCGCGTGGAAGCCGCCGGCGGCCATCGCCATCGCACCCAGGCCGTAGGCCTTGCGGATCACGACGGCGAGGAAGGGCACACGCAGCTGCGCCGCGGTGACGAACATCCGGCTGACGTGGCGCACCTGCGCCTTCGCCTCGATGTCCGGGCCGACCATGAAGCCGGGCGTGTCGATCAGCGAGACGAGGGGCAGGCCGTGCAGGTCGCACAGGCGCATGAAGCGCGCGGCCTTGTCGGCGGCGTCGGCATCGATTGCGCCGCCCAGGTGCATCGGGTTGCTGGCCAGCACGCCGATGGGCCGGCCGCCGAGCCGCGCCAGCACGGTATGGATGCCGGCGCCGAACGCCTCGCGCAGCTCGATCGTGCTGCCCACGTCGACCAGACCGTCGACGATGCGGCGCATGTCGTGGCTGCGGGCGCGCTGCGCCGGCAGCACCTCGCGCAGCGCACGGGCATCAGGCGCCAGGCCCAGCACACGCTCGCCGCACAGCAGCCCGAGCAGGCGCTTCGCAGCCACCACCGCTGCGGCTTCGTCGTCGACCAGCAGGTCGATCACGCCGTTGGCCGACTGGACGGCCGCCGGGCCGATGTCTTCCGGCGCGAAGCGGCCCAGCCCACCGCCTTCGACCATCGCCGGCCCGCCCATGCCGATGTTGCTGCCGCGGGTGGCGACGATCAGGTCGCAGCAGCCGAGCAGCGCGGCGTTGCCGGCGAAGCAGCGCCCGGCGGCGATGCCGATCAGCGGCACCTGGCCGGAGAGACTCGCGAAGCGCGCGAAGGTCGGCACGTGCAGGCCGGCGACGATCGGCATGTCGGTGTCGCCCGGGCGGCCGCCGCCGCCTTCGGCGAACAGCACGACCGGCAGCTTCTGGTCCAGCGCGATGCCGAGCAGGCGGTCGGTCTTCTGGTGGTTGCGCAGGCCTTGCGTGCCGGCCAGCACGGTGGCGTCGTAGGCCAGCACGGCGCAGCGGATGCCGTCGACAGATCCGATGCCGGTGACCAAACCATCGGCCGGCGTCTGGCGGATCAGCTCGTCGACGCTGCGCCGCTTCGTCTGCGCCGCGTAGGCGAAGGCGCCGTACTCGACGAAGCTGCCGGGGTCGCACAGGTCGGCGACGTTCTCGCGCGCGGTGCGCAAGCCGCTGCCGTGGCGGCGCGCCACGGCTTCGGGCCGCGCGGCGTCGTTCAACAGCCACTCGCGCTCCAGGAACTCCTGCAGATCGGCTCGCAGTGCCGTGACGGGCACCGCCGCGGCCGCCAGCGCCGTGGCGGCATGTGGCACGTCCAACGCGCCGAGCCGCAGCAGCGCGTCGCCCTCGCCCACCAGTTCGCCCGGCGCGGCCAGCAGCGCCAGCACGCGCGCATCGTGCGGTGCGCGCAGCTCGTGCTCCATCTTCATCGCCTCGACCACGGCCAGCAGGTCACCGGAGCGCACCGCCTGCCCGGCAGTGACCGCGAACTCGAGCACCGTGGCGGCCATCGGCGAACGGATCTCCTGCGTCGTCATGCCTCGCACACCTCCGCCGGCGACTGTAGCGCCGGGGCCTTGCTACAGTGGTCGCACCCGGGACAGCCCTGCACCGCCATGCTCCAGTTCTCCGAAGTCCAGGCCGCCGCCGCCCGCCTGAAGGGTGTGGCCCACCGCACGCCGGTGGTGACTTCGCGCACGCTCGACCAGTTGCTCGGCCTGAACGTGTTCATGAAGGCCGAGAACCTGCAGCGCATGGGCGCCTTCAAGTTCCGCGGCGGCTTCAACGCGGTCAGTGTGCTCAGCGAGGCCGAACGTTCGCGCGGCGTGGTCGCCTTCTCGTCGGGCAACCATGCGCAGGCGGTGGCGCTGGCGGCACGGCTGCACGGCTGCGCTGCCACCATCGTGATGCCGCACGACGCGCCGGCGCCCAAGCTCGCCGCCACGCGCGGCTACGGCGCCGAGGTGATCCTCTACGACCGCTACACCGAAGACCGCGCGGCAATCGCCAGGCGCCTGACCGAAGAACGTGGCGCCTCGCTGATCCCGCCCTTCGACCACCTGCCGGTGATGGCCGGCCAGGGCACCGCGGCGCTGGAGCTGATCGAGGATGCCGGACCGCTGGACGCACTGATCGTCTGCGCCGGCGGCGGCGGCTTCCTGTCCGGCTGCACGGTCGCCGCCAAGCACCTGCTGCCCGCCATCGAGGTGTTCGGCGCCGAGCCGGAGCGCGGCAACGACATGCAGCTGTCGCTGCAGCGCGGCGAGATCGTCACCATCGACGTGCCGCGCACCATCTGCGACGGCCAGCAGACGCAGGCCGTGGGCCGCCACCCTTTCGAGGTGATCAAGGCGCATGTGACCGACGTGCTGGCCGTGCCCGACCCGGTGGTGGTCGACGCGATGCGCTTCGCCTTCGAGCGGATGAAGCTGGTGCTCGAGCCTTCGGGCGCCTGTGCCCTGGCTGCGCTGATGCAGCACCGCGAGCGTTTCCGCGGCCAGCGGGTGGGCGTCACGCTGTCGGGCGGGAACGTCGGGATGGATCGCTTCCTGGCCCTGATGAGCGGCGCCGGCGTCGACTGATCCTGCGCGGCACCAGGCCCATCGAGTGCATCAGCGCGACCCAGAACCAGGGCAGCAGCGCCGGCGTGATGTCCGCCACGCGACCGCGCAGCCACATCTGGGCGACTTCGAGCAGCAGCAGCCACAGCGACAGTGCGGCGGCCAGCGGAACCAGGCGCGCGCCCAGTTCGGACGCCAGCACGAAGATCACGCCCATCCAGGCGCCCATGCCCAGCAGCGACAGCGCATTCGCACTCATCGACCCGATCAGCAGCGCGACGAAGGGAACGGCGTGGAACTCGCCCGCCGCGTCGGCCAGCTCGAAGGGCCGTAGCTCGTCCATGCTGATCCACAGCAGCATCGCGGCAACCAGCCACAGCGCCGAGCGCGCGCCCTCGGCGCGCCGAAGTGCCGCGGCACACAGCAGGCCGAGGCCCATGCCGGCGACCCGCGAGAGCGTGAGGACCTGTCCGGCCACGAACAACTTGCCGGCGAGCACGGCGACTGCGAGCAGCAGCAGCCACCAGCCTGCCCGCCGCGTGCCGGCCAGCAGCCGGTCGGCGGCAATCACCCAGAGTGCCGCCTCGACGAAGCTGCCGGCCCGCCAGCCGGGCTGCAGGAGAAGCGGCTTCAGCGCATCCTTGACATGCTGCCAGTCGATCGTCGGCAGCAGGGGCCACCACTCGATCGCCAGCCAGGCCGCGACAAGGGCCAGTCGCAGGGCGCGCGCCGCATCGGGCACCGTGCCCGCCGGCGGATGACGGCGCCAGAGGGCCATCAGCGCGGCACCGAGGCCCAGTCCGAGCGCGTTCCAGACCACGTCTGACAGCAGCGGATCACGATCGGGCACGACGATCTGCACGATCTGGAGCAACAGCGCGAACAGCGTGCCGAGCGCCAGCATCAGTGGCGTCCGTGCTCGCGCCGGCCACCGGCTCGCCCCCAGGTCGAGCAGCATCAGCAGGCCCACGGGAACGAACAGTGCGACGTTGCCGACCACGTCACCCAGCCCTGTCCACAAGGGGGCAGGCGACCACAAGGCCTGCCACGCCGCACCCAGACCGGCGGCCGGCCAGGCGAACTGCCAGGGGTACAGGGAGCCATGCGTGACGAGGAGCAGGCAGAGCCAGGTCAGCAGCCGCCAGCGGCCGCTGGCACGGGGCAGATCAGTGGGAACAGATTGCATGGTTCAGCCGCCGAAGCCCTCCAGCACGTTGGCCACGTTGATGCCGACCTCGGCGACCGCATAGCCGCCCTCGAAGGTGAATACGGTCGGCAGCGCGAGTGTCGCCAGGTCGGCGCCGATGGCGAGGTAGTCGGCGCTCTTCAGCGTGAAGCCGGAGATCGGGTCGCCCTCGAAGGTGTCCACCCCCAGCGGCACGACCAGCGCCTGCGCACCGAAGATCCGCACCGCGGCGAGCGCCTGCTGCAGCGCCTCGCGCCAGCGCTCAAAGCCGGTGCCGCGCGGCAGCGGCAGGTTGAGGTTGAAGCCTTCGCCGGCGCCATGGCCACGTTCGTCGGCGTGACCGAGGAAGAACGGGTACTCGGTGCGCGGATCGCCGTGGATCGAGACGGTCAGCACGTCGGCGCGGTCCTCGAAGATGCTCTGCGTGCCGTTGCCGTGGTGGTAGTCGACGTCGAGCACCGCCACGCGCTCGAAGCCGGCGTCGCGCAGCGTCTGCGCGGCCAGCGCGGCGTTGTTGAGGAAGCAGTAGCCGCCGAAGAAGTCGGCGCCCGCGTGGTGGCCGGGCGGGCGGGTGAGTGCGAAGGTGCTGCGCGTCGATGCGGCTGCCACCGCGCGGGCCGCGAGCACCGCCGTCTGCGCACCGGCGCGCGCGGCGGCCCAGCTGCCGGCGGTCAGCGGCGTGCCGGCATCGAACGAGTACAGGCCCATGCGGGCAGCGAAGTTCGCGGGCTCCACGTCGGCGCGGAAGCCGCGCACCGGCCACACCGAGGGCAGCGCATCGAGTTCGGCGTTGGCCGGGGCCAGCGCCACCCAGTCGGCCCAGGCGCGCTCGAGGAAGCGCAGGTAGCGCGGCGCGTGGATGCGCTGAAGCACCGACTCGAAGGCCGCATCGTCGCCGCCAGGCAAGTCGGCCGGCGTGACCAGCGGCCCGATGCCGCGGTGCTTCAACTCGGCCAGCACATGGTCCAGCCGCTGCGGCACCTCGTGGCAGGGCACCAGCCGGCCGCGGAACATCTCGTGGCGGCCGGCATGCAGGGCATGGTCGGGGTTGTGGACGATCAGCATGGTCGGGCGTGCCACGGCATGGGAGCAAGCGTGCGATTTTGCGCGACCCATGGCAAGCCACGCGGCGCGCCCGGCAAATTGCGCTAGGCTCCCCAGCCGATGCCCGCAGCGCAGACCACTTGGCCCGGCGACGAGGACGCCGACATCCATCGGCCCGACCGGCCGACGATGGTGCTGCTCAACCCGCGCGCCGCGGCGGGCCAGGCGGCCGCGCTGGCGCAGCCGGTTCGGCAGTGGCTGGCGGCGCACGCGCCCGGCGTCGCGCTGGTCGAGTCCGACAGCATCGAACGCTCGCGCGCGACGCTGCAATGCCTGCCGCGCAGCAGCCGCGTCGTGCTGATCGGCGGCGACGGCACGCTGCACCACATGCTGCCGGTGCTGCTGACGCACCGCCTCGCGCTCGGCGTGGTGCCGCTGGGCGGCGGCAACGACACGGCGCGGGCGCTCGGCGTCGCCGGCCTGCCCTGGCAGAAGGCGCTGGACTTCGCGCTACGCGGACCGACCCGGCGCATGGACGTCGGCGAGCTGATCACCGCGCGCCAGCGGGTGCCCTTCTTCTCCAGCCTGGCCGCCGGCTTCGATGCGGCGGTGGCACGCCGCGCGCTCGAGGGGCCGCGCTGGCTGGAAGGCATGCCGCGCTACCTGTGGGCCACGCTGGGCGAGTTGGCCGGGCTGCGCGCGCACCGCATCCGCATCGCGCTCGACGGCGCGCCCTGCCATGACGGCGAGGCGATCTTCGCCTCGGTGCTGAACACGCGCAGCTACGGCTCGGGCATGCCTGCCGTGCCCGGCGCGCGTGTCGGCGACGGGCGGCTCGACCTGCTGGTCGCCGGACGCTTCGGCCGCGTCGGCACACTGGCCATGCTGCCGCGGCTGCTGCAGGGCACGCACCTGTCCAACCCGAAGGTGCAGACCTGGACCTTCCAGTCCATGCAGATCGAGAGCGACGACGAACTGCCGCTGGCCGCCGACGGCGAGCCGCTGGCGCCGATGCGCCGCTTCGAGGTGCGCGTGCGCGCCAGCGCGGTCAGCGTGGCCAGCACCAAGGTGCAGCGGCGCTCGGCCGCCCCGGCCTCGTCGCCCGAGTACCTGCCGGTTCAGGCGTAGGCGTTCGGGTAGCGGTCGATCGTCAGGCCGGCCATGTCGATCGCCGGCTCGCGGCCGGAGATCAGGTCGGCCATCACGCGGCCGGTGCCAGCCGCCATGGTCCAGCCCAGCGTGCCGTGGCCGGTGGCCAGCCAGAGGTTGGGCAGGCGCGTGCCGCCGACCACCGGCGTGCCGTCCGGCGTCATCGGGCGCAGGCCGCACCAGAACTCGGCCTTCGCCACATCGCCACCAGACGGGAACAGATCGCTGACCACATGCTCCAGCGTGCGCCGGCGCGGCTCGTGCAGTTGCAGCGTGTAGCCGGCCAGCTCCGCCGTGCCACCGACGCGGATGCGGTCGCCCAGGCGCGTCACCGCGACCTTGTGGGTCTCGTCCATCACCGTCGACTCGGGCGCGCCGCTCGCATCGGTGATCGGCACGGTGATCGAGTAGCCCTTGACCGGGTAGACCGGGATGCGCACGCCCAGCGGGTTCAGCAGCGTCGGCGAGTGGCTGCCCAGCGCGACCAGGTAGGCATCGGCCTTCAGCGTGCCGGCGCCGGTGACCACGCCAGCGATGCGGCCGCCTTCGCTCTCGAGGCGATGGATGTCGGTGCCGTAGAGGAACTTGACGCCGCGCTGCGCGGCGCGTTCGGCGAGGTTCTGGGTGAACTTGAAGCAGTCTCCGGTCTCGTCTCCGGGCAGCAGCAGGCCACCGACGAACTTGTCCTGCACGCGCGCCAGCGCCGGCTCGTGGCGGATGCAGCCGGCACGATCGAGCAGTTCATAGCGCACGCCGTAGCGCTTGAGCACCTCGATGTCGGCACCGGTGCCGTCGAGCTGCTTCTGGGTGCGGAACAGCTGCAGCGTGCCCTGCATGCGCTCGTCGTAGCCGATGCCGGTGCTGCTGCGCATCTCGCGCAGCACGTCGCGGCTGTACTCGGCCAGGCGCACCATGCGGCCCTTGTTGACCTCGTAGCGCGCCGCGGTGCAGTTGCGCAGCATGGCCATGCCCCAGCGGATCAGGCCCATGTCGAGATGCGGGCGGATGACCAGCGGCCGGTGCTGCATCAGCAGCCACTTGATCGCCTTGACCGGCACACCCGGCCCGGCCCAGGGTGCCGAATATCCGGGCGAGACCTCGCCGGCATTGGCGTAGCTGGTCTCCTTGCCGGCGCTGTCCTGGCGGTCGACGACCGTGACCTCATGCCCGGCCAGCGACAGGTGCCACGCGCTGGTGACCCCGATCACGCCGCTGCCCAGAACGATGACCTTCATGACGTCGACTCCATGGTTCAAAACGATGCGAGAGCTTATCGAGGGAAGAGTGGAATCTTTCGCTGCATATCGAAGGCTCGCTGCGATTCGACCGAATCTTTGTCGGCGAATCGAAGACTTCGCCGCAACTTCCTCGACGACATAGTCGCAGCGCGAAAGCCCGCCACAATCGGCCCATGAGCTCCGAACCCGCCTTCGTCGCCCCCACCCGCTTCAACGATCCCGACGAGGCGCTGGCCCGCGTGCGGACCATCTACGACGCCGGAATCGCCCACCTGCGCGAGGCACTGCATCGCTTCGTCGCCGGTGAAGACGTCGGGAGCAAGGTCCGCGCCTGCTACCCCTTCGTGCGGGTGCACACCGACACCGTGGCCCGCGCCGATTCGCGCCTGTCCTACGGCTTCGTCGCCGGCCCCGGCACCTACGAGACCTCGCTGACCCGGCCCGAGCTGTTCGGCAACTACTACCTCGAGCAGTTCCGCCTGCTGCTGAAGAACCACCATGTGTCGCTGGAGATCGGCACCGGCACGCAGCCGATTCCGGTGCACTTCTCGTTTGCCGAGGGCGACCACGTCGAAGGCAGCCTGAGCGCCGAACGGCGCCAGCGCATGCGCGACGTGTTCGACCTGCCCGACCTCGGCGCGATGGACGACGGCATCGCCAACGGCACCCACGAGCCGCGTCGCGGCGAGGCACTGCCGCTGTCGCTGTTCACCGCGCCGCGGGTGGACTACTCGCTGCACCGGCTGCGCCACTACACCGGCACCGCGCCCGAGCACTTCCAGAACTTCGTGCTGTTCACGAACTACCAGTTCTACATCGACGAGTTCGTGCGCCTCGGCCACGAGACCATGGCCAGCAGCGCGCATGCGCAGGACTACGTCGCCTTCGTCGAGCCGGGCAACGTGGTGACGCGCCGCGCCGGCCTGCCCCCGCAGCCGGGCGACGAGCACGGCGTCGCACCGCCGCGCCTGCCGCAGATGCCGGCCTACCACCTGGTGCGGCCGGACAACGCCGGCATCACCATGGTCAACATCGGCGTCGGCCCAGCCAACGCGAAGACGATCACCGACCACATCGCGGTGCTGCGCCCGCACGCCTGGATCATGCTCGGCCACTGCGCCGGCCTGCGCAACACGCAGCAGCTCGGTGACTACGTGCTCGCCCACGGCTACGTGCGCGAGGACCATGTGCTCGACGAGGAACTGCCGCTGTGGGTGCCGATCCCGCCGCTGGCCGAGGTGCAGGTGGCGATCGAGTCGGCCGTCGCCGAGATCACGCAGTTGAAGGGCTACGAGCTGAAGCGGCTGATGCGCACCGGCACCGTCGCCTCCACCGACAACCGCAACTGGGAGCTGCTGCCCTCGCGCAACGTCAGCACCACGCCGGAGCGCCGCTTCAGCCAGAGCCGGGCGATCGCGCTGGACATGGAGAGCGCGACCATCGCCGCCAACGGCTTCCGTTTCCGCGTGCCCTACGGCACGCTGCTGTGCGTGTCGGACAAGCCGCTGCACGGCGAGATCAAGCTGCCGGGCATGGCCAACACCTTCTACCGCGAGCGTGTCGACCAGCACCTGCGCATCGGCATCCGCGCGATCGAGAAGCTGCGCGAACAGGGTGTCGACCAGCTGCACAGCCGCAAGCTGCGCAGCTTCGCCGAGGTGGCGTTCCAGTAGCGGCAAGGCGGCGCGGCGATTCCTTCGCCGAGCTTTACACAGCTTGACGGGCGACAAGCGGCAGCGCAACGCATGAGTTGCAGACTGTGTCCATGTCTGCATCCCGTGTGTCACCGCTCGTCGTCGCCCTGCTGCTGGCCGGCTGCGCGAGCCTCACGCCGCCGGCGGTCGATGCCACCGGCGGCGTCGCGCCCCCGGCCGAATGGAGCGCCGCCGGCGGCACGCGCCCTGAAGCGAGCGTGCCGGCCGAATCGCTGGCCGACTGGTGGCAGCGCTTCGGCGACCCCGAGCTGAGCCGGCTGATCGCCGAGGCGCTGGCCGCCAACACCGACGTCACCTCCGCCCGCGCCGCACTGCGCCAGGCACGTGCGCTGCAAAGTGTCGAGCGGGCCCAGGCCGGCCCGCGCCTCGATGCCTCGGGCTCGGCGCAGCGCAGCCGCTCGAACAGCGGCTCGGCCAGCAACAGCTTCCGCGCCGGCTTCGACGCCAGCTGGGAGCCCGACGTGTTCGGCGGCAACCGCGCCGGCGTCGCCGCGCGTGACGCCGATGCGCAGGCCAGCGCCGCCAACCTCGGTGACGTGCAGGTGTCGGTGGCCGCCGAGGTGGCGCTGGCCTACCTGGCGTTGCGCGGCAGCGAAGCGCGCCTGGCCATCGCCCGCGACAACCTGGCCAGCCAGCAGGACACCGCGCAGATCACCCAGTGGCGTGTGCAGGCCGGGCTGGCCACCTCGCTCGAGTCGGAGCAGGCGCGCGGATCCGTCGAGCAGACGCGCGCACAGATCCCCTCGCTGCAGAAGGCGATCGCGCAATCACGCCACCAGCTCGCGCTGCTGACCGGGCGCACGGTCGGCGCCCTGCAGCTTGCCGAATCGACCGTGCTGCCGCAACCGGCTGCCGATCTCGCGCTCGCCTTTCCCGCCGACACGCTGCGCCAGCGCGCCGACGTGCGCGCCGCCGAGGCCCGCGTGCGCGCCGCCGCGCAGCGGGTCGTGCAGGCCGATGCAGCGCGCTATCCGAGCTTCTCGCTGTCCGGCTCGCTGGGCCTGCAGGCGCTGACGCTGTCCGGCCTGACCGGCGGCGGCGCGCTGGCCAGTTCGCTGCTGGCCGGCGTCTCGCTGCCCATCTTCGACGGCGGCGCCGCCACCGCCCAGCGCGATGCGCAGCAGGCCGCGTTCGAGCAGTCACACGAAGCGCTGCGCGGCACCGTGCTGGTCGCGCTGAAGGACGTGGAAGACGCGCTGGTCGCCCTGCAACGCGACCGCGAACGCCTGGCCACGCTGCAGCAGGCGGCCGAAGCGGCCGGCAACGCCGCGCTGCTGGCCCGCCAGCGTTATGCCAGCGGCCTGATCGACTTCCAGACCGTGCTGGAGACGCAGCGCTCGCTGCTCTCCGCACAGGACAACGTGGCCAGCAGCCGCGTCGACGTGGCCACCGACCACGTGCGCCTCTACAAGGCGCTGGGCGGCGGCTGGACGCCTGACCCGAACAACTCGACAACATCATGAGCCCCAACCCTCCTCTCGCCGCCGGCGGCGCCCCCGACATCGCCACGCTGCTCGACGAACCCTCCGCGCGAGCGCTGTGGAAGCGGCCCGCGCTGTGGATAGTCATCGCGGTGCTCGCCGCCACCGCGGTCGGCACCAGCGTCTGGCTGTCGGGCCGCCGCGCCGCCGCGGCGCCGAGCTACGTCACCGAGCCGGTACAGCGCGCCACGCTGAGCGTCACCGTCAGCGCCGACGGCACCCTGCAGCCGACGCGCTCGGTGAACATCGGCAGCGAGCTGTCGGGCACCGTGTCGCGCGTGCTGGTCGACGTCAACGACCGCGTCAAGAGGGGCCAGGTGCTGGTCGAACTCGACCCCGCCAAGCTGCGCGACCAGGTGACACGCTCGCGCGCCTCGCTCGCCACCGCACAGGCCCAGGTGGCGCAGAGCGCCGCGACGCTGAAGGAAGCGCAGGGCAACCTGGCGCGGCTGGAGGAGGTGTCGCGCCTGTCCGGCGGCAAGGTGCCGGCGCAGAGCGAGCTCGACACCGCGCGCGCCGCGACCGAGCGTGCCCAGGCCGACCTGGCCAGCGCGCGCGCC
>NZ_CALRZC010000207.1:0-15318 GCF_943372545.1 Variovorax sp. YR752
CTGCTGGCCCACGTCTTCGTAGTCGGCCACCATGCTCTCGAACAGCGCATCGGCGTCGATGCGCAGCGGCGGCTCGGTGGCGCCGTGGAGCGTGCGCGCATAGGTCACGCCTTCGCGCACCAGCGCGTTCATGGCGTCCAGGTCCTGGCGGAATTTCTCGCGGTCGTGCGTGTCGTCCATCAGGTCGGTGCGCAAGCGCATCCGCGTGATGGGCGTCTGCAGGTCGTGCGAGATGGCCGCCAGGATTTCGACGCGCTCCGCCATGTAGCCCGCGATGCGCTGCTGCATGGCGTTGAAGGCGCGCGCCGCGTGCGCCACTTCGGTGGGCCCTTCTTCCGCCAGCGTGCGGCTCTTCAGGTCGGGGCCGAGCTGGTCGGCCGCGGCGGACAGCTGCGCGAGCGGCCGTGTCACCAGCCGCACCGCGACCCAGGCGCACACGGCCAGCACCAGCAGCTGCCCCACCAGCAGCCACATCACCCAGCCCGACACCGGCATGCCCACGCGCATGGCGTGCACGACCACGGACGACCCGTCGCCCAGCCGCACCTCGATCTGCAGGCCTTCGGGCGGCCAGGCCACCTCGCCGACCTTGACGACGGGGAACGGGCGCATCGCATCGACGATGGCCGCGGCAAACTGCTGCGACGCTTCCGAGGCGGGCGCGCCGCCCTGCGCACGGCCGCCCAGCACGAAGCGGTAGTTGCGCCGCGCCAGCTTGTCGAGCCAGCCGGCGCGCTCCGCCGCGGGGAGCCGGTCGAGGATGGCGACCGAACTCGCGATGTCGCGCTCGATGCCGATCATCATCAGCTCGCGAAGCGCCATGTTCCGCTCGTAGCGGATCGCCGCGAAGGTCAGCAGCTGCGCGATCGCCAGGCCCACCACGATGATCAGCGTCACGCGGGCATACAGCGAGCCGGGCAGCAGCCGGCGCCAGCGCGGCGCAGGTCCGGTCGGATTCGCAACGGGGTTCGAGGGAGTGGACATGAACACCTTCGTCGGTAGGCGGCGTGGCGATGCGTCAGCGCAGCGGGCTCACACCAGGTGGATGGCAACGTCGATGTTGCCTCGGGTCGCCTTGGAATAGGGGCAGGTCTGGTGCGCTGCCTCGGTAAGGGCTTGCGCCACCTCGCGGTCCAGGCCCGGCAGGCTCACGTTCAGGCGCGCCTGCAGAAAGTATTCGCCGCCCGCGGTGCCGAGGTCGACTTCGGCATCGACAGTCAGGTCGGGCGGCAGCGCGACCTTCATCTTGCCGGCCGCCTTGCCCATCGCGCCGATGAAGCAGGCCGACCAGCCGGCCGCAAACAGCTGCTCGGGGTTGGTGCCGGTGCCGGCGCTGCCGGGCGACGAGAGCTTGATGTCCAGGCGGCCGTCCGAGCTGCGCGCCTCGCCGTCGCGGCCTCCCGAGGAGGTGCGGGTCTTGCCGGTGTAGAGGACTTTGTCGATGCGGGTCATGAGGGGTTCCTTGGGTGCAGGGTGGTGGAGAAACGGACGGATTGTTGGGCCGCCCTCCCCCTGCCGGATCGCCTTCTGTATGCCTGTGTATCTGCGCCGGAAACCCACACACTACGTTTCAACGGCCGCTGCTGCCGCGCCGCCGGAACGCTACATTGCGGCTGCGGCGCCGTGCCGCCACCGCCCACCCCGCCATGACACCCAAGACCTCCGACCACATCCTCATCGTCGACGACGACCGGGACATCCGCGAACTGCTGACCACCTACCTGGTGAAGAACGGCTTGCGCGTGGTCGCGGTGCCCACCGGGCGCCACATGCGCGCCGCGCTCGAGGCGTCGGGCCCCTTCGACCTGATCATCCTGGACTTGATGCTGCCCGGCGAAGACGGGCTCACGCTGTGCCGCGACCTGCGCACCGGCAAGTACAAGGCCACGCCCATCCTCATGCTGACCGCGCGCAGCGAGGAAGCCGACCGCATCCTGGGCCTGGAGATGGGCGCCGACGACTACCTGGCCAAGCCCTTTTCCGCGCGCGAGCTGCTGGCGCGCATCCGCGCCGTGATGCGGCGCACGCGCATGCTGCCGCCGAACATGGGCGCCGTCGAGCCCTCGCAGAAGCTGGGGTTTGGCGAGTGGCAGGTCGACACGGTGGCGCGCCACCTGATCGACGACGCCGGCGTGATGGTGGCGCTGAGCGGCGCCGAGTACCGGCTGCTGCGCGTGTTCCTCGACCACCCGCAGAAGGTGCTCAGCCGCGACCAGTTGCTGAGCCTGACGCAAGGGCGCGAAGCCGAGCTCTTCGAGCGCTCCATCGACCTGCTCGTGAGCCGGCTGCGCCAGCGCCTGCGCGACGATGCGCGCGAGCCCCGCTACATCAAGACCGTGCGCAGCGAAGGCTACGTGCTCGCTTCGGCGGTCGAAGCGAGAGACTGACCGACGCCACGCTCTGGCACTGGGTCGGGTTGCGCACCTCGTGCGCGAAACCGCCCGCGAAGAACAGCAGTGCGAACCAGAGCTTCTTGAATCCGTGGGAGCGCGTCATGGGGATGTCCTTCGGGCGATGCGTGAGTGGGTGACGGGCGGATTGTTGGCCGCCTTCTCGCCGCGCCACGGGCATTGCGTATGCCTGTGTATCTCCACCTGAAATCGACACACCACGTTTCGCTGAGGCGGCCTCGCGCGCGCCTGCGATTGAAATTTAGTGTGGCCGAAAGCGGCGCGGATACAGAGGCATACACAAGCCGATCAAGAGGCGTACGCCCCGCCGAACAATCGCGCCGTCACCCCCTCCAAACCCAGGAATTTCCATGACCACATCCCTTGTTCTGCTGCGCCGTTCGTTCCTCGGCAAGGCCGCGCTCGGCCTCGCCGCCACGCAGCTCACGTCGATCGTTCCCGCCTTCGCCCAATCCGCCAGCACCGGCAGCACCCGGCGCCTCGAGCCCCTCAAGAGCATCGAAGCCGGCAGCCTGCGCATCGGCTACTACGAGGCCGGCCCGGCCGACGGCGCGCCGGTGATCCTTCTGCATGGCTGGCCCTACGACATCCACATGTTCGTCGACGTTGCACCGCAGCTGGCCGCGGCGGGCTTTCGCGTCATCGTTCCGTACCTGCGCGGCTACGGCACCACGTGCTTCCTGTCGGCGGACACGCCGCGCAACGGGCAGCAGTCGGCGGTGGCCGTCGACATCATCGCGCTGATGGACGCACTGAAGATCCCGTCCGCCACCGTGGCCGGCTGCGACTGGGGCGCGCGCACCGCGTGCATCATGGCCGCGCTGTGGCCCGAGCGCGTGAAGGCGCTGGTGTCGGTCAGCGGCTACCTCATCGGCAGCCAGGAGGCCGGCAAGGCGCCGCTGCCACCGCAGGCCGAGCTGCAGTGGTGGTACCAGTACTACTTCGCGACCGAGCGCGGCCGCGCGGGCTACGAGAAGAACCGCCACGACTTCGCCAAGCTCATCTGGCAGCTCGCCTCGCCGAAGTGGAACTTCGATGCCGCCACCTTCGAGCGCAGCGCCGTGGCCTTCGAGAACCCCGACCACGTGGCGATCACCGTGCACAACTACCGCTGGCGCCTCGGCCTGGCCGACGGCGAGGCGAAGTACCAGGCGCTCGAGAACCGGCTCGCCCAGGCACCGGTGATCGGCGTGCCCACCATCACGCTCGAAGGCGATGCCAACGGGGCGCCGCATCCGGAGCCCAGTGCGTATGCGAAGAAGTTCTCGGGGCGCTACGCGCACCGGCTGGTCAGCGGCGGCATCGGCCACAACCTGCCTCAGGAAGCGCCCGAGGCGTTTGCGAAGGCGGTGATCGACGTGGCGCGCGGGTAAGCCGCGCGCGCCCCACAGTCGGCAGTGAGTGCCTGCGCCTGCACCTGCGCGTTCGCCTGCGGCTCGGCGTCGAAGCGCTCGAACCCGCAGTAGCACAGGAAGTGGCGGTTGGCCGCACGGCCGAACAAGGTCATGCCGAGCTTGCTGGCCAGCTCGTGCCCCATCGCGGTGACGCCGTTGCGCGACACGATGATCGGCACGCCCATGTGGGCCGACTTCATCACCATCTCGCTGGTCAGGCGGCCCGTGGTGTAGAAAACCTTGTCGCCGCCGTCGATGCCATGCACTGCCATCCAGCCGGCAATGGAATCGATGGCGTTGTGCCGCCCGACGTCTTCGACGAACACCAGCATCTCGGTGCCGCGGAACAGTGCGCACCCGTGCACCGAGCCCGCGTGCCGGTGCACGCTGTGGCGCGATTTCATGAGCTCGAGAATGCGCAGCAGCGTGCCCTGCGCGATGCGCGCCGACTGCGCCGTCGGCAGCTGCACGGCGCCGATCTGGGCCATCGCATCGCCGAAGACGGTGCCTTGCCCGCAGCCCGTGGTCACGACCCGGTGCGCGGTTTTTTCAGCGAGGTTGGTGATGCCGGCGTGCGTCTTCACGGCGGCCGCCTCCACGCTCCAGTCGACATCGATGCTCTCGACGTCGCTCGCGCGCTGCACCAGGTTCTGGTTGAGCAGGTAACCCAGCACCAGCAGTTCGGGCGCGGCGCCCAGGGTCATGAGCGTCACGAGCTCGCGCTTGTCGACGAAGACGGTCAACGGCCGCTCCGCCGGGATGTCGATGTCGCGGCGCTCGCCGTGCTGGTCGACGATCTCGATGCGGCGCAGCAGCGGACCGCGCGCCGGGTTCAGGCGCGGCGCGTCGGCGCGCCGGGGCAGCGCCACGGCGTCGAAGGCCAGCGGTTCTTCTTCTGCGCCGTCTGCGTCGTCTGCTTCGTCTTCATCAAGTGGGGCCATGCAGGAATGCTACGCCACCGCGCCGGCGCGGCATGCCCGGGTTTGCGCGTCGGCGATCGAGGGGTACTGCGCGCAGACCCGCGTGCCATCGGCTATGGTTCGGCCCATGCTTTCCTCGGACACCCCCGCGACCGCGCCCACGGGCCGCCCGACGCTCGACGTCGCGGTGGTCATGCGCCGCGAGCGCCTGCATGGCCCGTCGAGCCACTGGCAGCCGTGGCGCTGGACGCTCGACAGCGTGCAGCCCGACGAGCCCGGCTTCGGCACCGAACCGCGCCTGCTGCGCGACGACGGCGGCGCGCAGCAGTGGCTGCACCCCGGCTTCAAGGTCGAGCTGTTCCGCGACGAGGCCGAGGGCTATCACCTCAACGCGATCACGCCGACGCCGTGCTGGTTCGTGCTGTGGCGCATGGACGAGGAAGCGACGCTGTCCACGGAGCCCATTCCGCGCCCGGTCGTCGTCACGCTGAGCTACTACGAGGCCGGGCGCTGGCTCGATGCGCAGGAAACCGTCGAGCAGGTGCCGGCCCCCGCCGAGGTGGTCGACTGGGTGCGCGCCTTCGTCGACGAGCACTACGTGGTCGAGCCCAAGCGCCGCCGGCGGCCCGAGAGCTTCCGGTCGCTGGTCGACCGTTTCGGCAACGCCGCGAGCGTGTCGACCGAGAAAAAACGCGGACGGGGTGCGGGCGATGTCTGAGGGTTTTCTCGGACGCTGGTCGCGCCGCAAGCAGGAGGTGCGCGCGGCCGAGACGGTCGTGGAAGAAAAAGAGAAGGCGTTGCCGACAGATGAACCCGTTCCGGCGCCAGCCCTCGTTGCGGCGCCGGCCCCCCTGCCGCCCGAAGCCGACCCGGACGCCGCGCCGCCGTTGACCCTCGCGGACGTCGATGCGCTGGGCATCGAGTCCGACTACACGCCCTTCCTCACGAAGCAGGTGGCACCCGAGGTCAAGAACGCGGCCTTCCGCAAGCTCTTTACCGATCCGCATTTCAATGTGATGGACGGCCTCGACACCTACGTCGACGACTACTCCCAGTCCACCCCTGTGCCCGAGAGCGTGCTGCGCCAGATGGCCAGCGCCAAATTCCTCAAGCTCTTCGACGAAGAGCCCGAAGACGCCGAAGACATTCCCCCTGAAACCCCCGACGCCACCGAGGCGACGGACGTGGCACAGTCCCAGGATCCCGCAACGCTTCCCAGCCCGCCGGTTGCCGAAATGCAACCCGCCAGCCAAGAAACCGATGACCACCACGCTGATTTGCGACTGCAACCAGACGATGCCGCTCGAGCCGAAGACGCTCGGCGCGGCACTGGCTGAAACCCTCCCGCTGCATTCGTCGCTGTGCCGCCGCGAGGCGACCTCTTTCCAGCGCGCCATCCAGTCCGGCGACGACGTCGTGGTCGCCTGCACCCAGGAAAAACGGCTCTTCGGCGAACTCGCCACGCAGACGCCCAACGCCACCTCGCCGATCCGCTTCATCAACATCCGCGAGACGGGCGGCTGGAGCCGCGACGCCAAGAGCGCGATGCCGAAGATCGCCGCGCTGCTGGCAGCCGCCAGCCTGCCCGAGCCCGACCCGGTCTCGACCGTGACCTACACCAGCAAGGGCCGCCTGCTGATCATCGGCCCGCTCGATGCCGCCGAGCGCGCGGCGGCGCTGGTCGGCGACACGCTCGACGTCACCCTGCTCGCGCAGGGCCCCGGTGCCGCCGGTGGCGCCCAGGCGCGCCGCTGGCCGGTGATTGCCGGGCGCATCGATTCGCTCCAGGGCTGGCTCGGCGCCTTCACGCTGCGCTGGACGCGCGACAACGCGATCGACCTCGACCTGTGCACCCGCTGCAACGCCTGCGTGGTCGCCTGCCCCGAGCAGGCCATCGGTCTGGACTACCAGATCGACAACGCGCGCTGCACCTCGCACCGCGACTGCGAGCGCGCCTGCAGCGTGGCCGGCGCCATCAATTTCAGCCGCGAGGCCCAGGCCCTCGACGCGGCCTTCGACCTCGTGCTCGACCTCAGCACCGCGCCGCAGATCGACTGGCACGCGCCGCCGCAGGGCTACTTCCACCTGCCCGGCGGCGTCGCGCAGGCCGAGGGCCTGCAGACCTTGCTGCGCCTGCGCGAGCTGGTCGGCGAATTCGAAAAGCCCAAGTTCTTCGACTACAAGCAGAAGCTCTGCGCGCACAGCCGCAACGAAGTGGTCGGCTGCAATGCCTGCGTCGACGTGTGCTCGGCCCACGCCGTGAGCAGCGACCCGCAACGCCAGCGCATCGTGGTCAACCCGAACCTGTGCGTCGGCTGCGGCGCCTGCACCACGGTGTGCCCAACGGGCGCGCTGGGCTACACCTACCCACGTGCGCCCGACCAGGGCCTGAAGCTGCGCAAGCTGCTCAGCACCTATGCCACGGCGGGCGGGCGCGATGCCGCGCTGCTGCTGCACAGCCAGGAAGGCGGCCAGGCGCTGCTCGAACAACTCGGGCGCCAGGCGCAGCTGGGCAAGGCGCAGGGCGTGCCGGCGCGCGTGATTCCGGTCGACCTCTTTCATGCGGCCAGCACCGGCATCGACCTGTGGCTCAGCGCGATTTCCTTCGGCGCCTCGCAAGTCGCGGTGCTGTGCACCGGCGAAGAGGCGCCGCAATACCTCGCGGCGCTCAAGCAGCAGATGAACGTGGCGCAGGCGCTGTTGCTGGGTCTGGGCTACACCGGCACGCACTTCCACGTGATCGAGGCCGACGCGCCCACCGTTTTGGATGCGGCGTTGGCCGGCTTGCGCTCGACCACGCAGCGCGTGCCGGCCACCGCGGCGCGCTTCGCCGTCGGCGCCGACAAGCGCGACCGGCTCGAGATGACGCTCGACCACCTCATGGGCGCGGCGCCGGCCCTGCAGACGCCCGCCGAGGCCCCGCTGGCTTTCGCGCTGCCGGCCGGATCGCCGCTCGGCGCCATCGCGGTCGACAAGGACAAGTGCACGCTGTGCCTGGCCTGCGTCAGCGCCTGCCCGTCGGGTGCGCTGCTGGACAGCCAGAGCGCGCCGCAGCTGCGTTTCATCGAGAAGAACTGCGTGCAGTGCGGCCTGTGCGAAATCACCTGCCCCGAAGACGCCGTCTCGCTCGTGCCGCGCCTGCTGGCCGCGCCCGAGCGCAAGCAGCAGGTGCTGCTGAACGAGGCCAAGCCCTGGGCCTGCATCCGCTGCAGCAAACCCTTCGGCACAGAGAAAGCCATCGAGGCCATGCTCGGCAAACTCGCCGGGCATGCGATGTTCCAGGGCGAAGCGCTGGAGCGCCTCAAGATGTGCAGCGACTGCCGCGTCATCGACCTGTACAGCGCCACCAACGAAGTGAAGATCGCCCCGCTATGAGCCAGACCTTTCCCGCCACGTCCGCACTCGACGAGGAGGTGGCCCGGGCCGAGCTCTACGGCCTGCTGGCGCGGCTCTGGTACGCCGCGCCCGATGCCGCGTTGCTCGAAGCCTTCCAGGTCGCGCCCACCGAGGCGCCGGCCGCGGGCGCTTTTCTGGAAGAACCGTGGCGCCAGCTGGTCGGCATCGCGCGCGACACCAGCGCGGCGGCCGCATACGAGGAATACGACGCGCTCTTCGGCGGCATCGGCAAGCCCGAAGTGCTGCTGTTTGGCTCGCATTACCTCAGCGGTTTTCTCAACGACAAGCCGCTCGTGCAGCTGCGCAACGACCTCGACCGGCTGGGCCTGGCGCGCACCGAGACCACCTACGAAACCGAGGACCACATCGCCTGCCTGTTCGAGGTCATGCGCTACCTGATCGCCGGCGAGGACGTGGCGGTGGCCAACCTCACGCAGCAGCAGGCCCTGTTCTCCAAACACATCCAGCCCTGGCTGCCCGCGCTCTGCGATGCGGTGTCGCAGCATCCGCAGGCCCGGTTCTACGCGGCCCTTGCCGTCTTCACGCGCGCGTTCGGCGATGTCGAGGCGCAGGCCTTCGACATGCTGGACTGAAGCGAACGAATGCAAGGGGTATTCAGGTTGCTCACACCTTGTTGCTGGTCTAGTATCCACAAGGCCGACCGGGTTTCCCCTCTCTCGTCGCGCCCAGCCACTCCTGGAGTCAATATGCAGGACAGCCAAAACACCGGCATCAAGCCGGCCTCCCGCCGCGGATTCTTCATCGGTGCCGCCACCGCCGGCGCCGCCGCGGTGGCCGTCACGTCGCTGCCAAACATGGCCGAGACGCCCGTCGCCGCCGTCGTCCCCTCTTTGCCGCCCCCGCCCGAAAACGGCGGCGGCTATTCCCTGAGCGAACACGTCAAGCGCTACTACGCCACCACGTCAGCCTGAGGAGACCCCGTGCTTCTGACCAGAAAATCCCCAGGCACCGCGAGCCAGCGGGCCTCCGACACCTCGCCCTTCGTTCACAGCTTGCGGCGCGGCCTCGCGAACGCCTTGCCGACGATGGACCGCCGCGCCTTCCTGCGGCGCTCCGGCCTCGGCGTCGGTGTGGGCCTGGCGGCCAGCCAGCTCACGCTGATCCAGAAAGCCAAGGCCGCGGACGGCAGGCCCACGGCCATCGGCGCCGGCAAGATCGAGGTGAAGCGCACCGTGTGCTCGCACTGCTCGGTCGGCTGCGCGTCCGACGCCGTGGTCGAGAACGGCGTGTGGGTGCGGCAGGAGCCCGTGTTCGACTCGCCCATCAACCTGGGCGCCCACTGCGCCAAGGGCGCGGCGCTGCGCGAGCACGGCCATGGTGAATACCGCCTGCGCTACCCGATGAAGCTCGTCAACGGCAAGTACGAGCGCATCAGCTGGGACACCGCGCTCGACGAGATCACCGCCAAGCTCAAGGACCTCACCAAGGCCAGCGGGCCCGATGCGATCTACTGGATCGGCTCGAGCAAGCACAGCAACGAGCAGGCCTACCTGCTGCGCAAGTTCGTGAGCTTCTTCGGCAGCAACAACTGCGACCACCAGGCGCGCATCTGCCACTCGACCACGGTCGCGGGCGTGGCGAACACATGGGGCTACGGCGCCATGACCAATTCGTACAACGACATGCGCAATTCGAAGATTGCGATGTACATCGGCTCGAACGCGGCCGAGGCACACCCCGTGAGCATGCTGCACATGCTGCATGCCAAGGAAAACGGCTGCAAGATGATCGTGGTCGACCCGCGCTTCACGCGCACCGCGGCCAAGGCCCACGAGTACGTGCGCATCCGCTCGGGCTCGGACATCGCGTTCCTGTTCGGCATCCTGCACCACATCTTCAAGAACGGCTGGGAAGACAAGCGCTACATCAACGACCGCGTCTACGGCATGGAAGAAGTGCGCGCCGACGTCATGAGCAAATGGACGCCCGACAAGGTCGAAGAGGCCTGCGGCGTGAGCGAAGCCCAGGTGCTGAAGGTCGCGACGATGCTGCACGAGCACCGCCCCGGCACCGTGGTCTGGTGCATGGGCCAGACGCAGCACAGCATCGGCAACGCCATCGTGCGGGCCTCGTGCATCCTGCAGCTGGCGCTGGGCAACGTGGGCAAGTCGGGCGGCGGCACCAACATCTTCCGCGGCCACGACAACGTGCAGGGCGCGACCGACGTCGGCCCCAACCCCGACTCGCTGCCGGGCTACTACGGCCTGGTCGAAGGTTCGTGGAAGCACTTCGCCGCCACCTGGGGCGTCGACTTCGAATGGATCAAGGGCCGCTTCGCATCGCCCGCGATGATGAGCAAGCCCGGCATCACGGTGTCGCGCTGGATCGACGGCGTGCTCGAGAAGAACGAGCTCATCGACCAGGACTCGAACCTGCGCGGCGTCTTCTACTGGGGCCATGCACCCAACTCGCAGACACGCGGCCTCGAGATGAAGCGGGCCATGGACAAGCTCGACCTGCTCGTCGTGGTCGACCCGTACCCGTCGGCCACGGCCGCCATGGCCGCAATGCCCGGCCGGCCCGAAGACGCCAACGCGAACCGCGCGGTGTACCTGCTGCCCGCGTGCACGCAGTTCGAAACCAGCGGCTCGGTCACGGCGTCGAACCGGTCGGTCCAATGGCGCGAGAAGGTCATCGAGCCGCTGTGGGAAAGCCGCACCGACCACATGATCATGCAGCAGTTCGCCGACCGGCTGGGCTTCGGCAAGGAGCTCAGCAAGAACTACAAGATGCAGAAGGTCAAGGGCATGGACGAGCCCGTGCCCGAAGACATCCTGCGAGAAATCAACAAGTCGTGCTGGGCCGTCGGCTACTCGGGCCAGAGCCCCGAGCGGCTGCAGGCGCACATGCGCAACATGGCCGCGTTCGACGTGCGCACGCTCAAGGCCAAGGGCTCCGTCAAGGACAAGGTCAACGGCTACGACATCTCGGGCGACTACTTCGGATTGCCCTGGCCCTGCTACGGCACGCCCGAACTCAAGCACCCCGGCTCGCCGAACCTGTACGACCCGTCCAAGCACGTGATGGACGGCGGCGGCAACTTCCGCGCGAACTTCGGCGTGGAGCGCAACGGCAAGAACCTGCTGGCCGAAGACGGCTCCTACTCGCTGGGCGCCGACATCACCACCGGCTACCCCGAGCTCGACCACCTGCTGCTCAAGAAGCTCGGCTGGTGGGACGAACTCACCGAGGCCGAGAAGCCCAAGGCCGAAGGCAAGAACTGGAAGACCGACAGCTCGGGCGGCATGATCCGCGTGTTCATGAAGAACCACGGCTGCCACCCCTTCGGCAATGCCAAGGCGCGTGCGGTGGTGTGGAACTTTCCCGACGCGATTCCGCAGCACCGCGAGCCGCTCTACGGCACGCGCCCCGACCTCGTCGCCAAGTACCCGACCCACGACGACAAGATGGCTTTCTGGCGCCTGCCCACGCTCTACAAGACGGTGCAGCAGAAGAACATCGCCGACAAGATCGCCGAAAAATTCCCGTACATCATGACCTCGGGCCGGCTCGTGGAATACGAAGGCGGCGGCGAGGAAACGCGCTCCAACCCGTGGCTGGCCGAGCTGCAGCAAGAGATGTTCATCGAGATCAACCCGAAGGTCGCGGCCGAGAAGAACATCCGCAACGGCGAGCGCGCCTGGGTGCACACGCCCACGGGCGCCAAGCTCAATGTGCAGGCCCTCGTCACCGAGCGCGTCGGGCCCGACACGGTGTTCATGCCCTTCCACTTCTCGGGCCGCTGGCAGGGTGAAGACCTGCTGGCCTATTACCCGAAGGGCGCGGCGCCCATCGTGCGCGGCGAGGCCATCAACACCGGCACCACCTACGGCTACGACAGCGTCACCATGATGCAAGAGACCAAGACCACGGTCTGCAACATCGAGAAAGCATAAGGAATCACCATGGCAAGAATGAAGTTCGTCTGCGATTCCGAGCGCTGCATCGAGTGCAACGGCTGCGTCACGGCCTGCAAGAACGAGAACGAGGTGCCCTGGGGCGTGAACCGCCGCCGCGTGGTCACGCTCAATGACGGCCTGCCCGGCGAAAAATCGATCTCGGTGGCCTGCATGCATTGCTCCGACGCGCCCTGCATGGCGGTGTGCCCCGTGCAATGCTTCTACCGCACCGAC
Source organism: Variovorax sp. YR752 (assembly GCF_943372545.1). Classification (NCBI taxonomy): domain Bacteria; kingdom Pseudomonadati; phylum Pseudomonadota; class Betaproteobacteria; order Burkholderiales; family Comamonadaceae; genus Variovorax; species Variovorax sp. YR752. Next base: position 12,276 of record NZ_CALRZC010000207.1, read on the forward strand.
GAAGGCGTGGTGCTGCACGACAAGGACGTGTGCATCGGCTGCGGCTACTGCTCGTACGCCTGCCCCTTCGGTGCGCCGCAGTTCCCGTCGCAAGGCACCTTCGGCGCACGCGGCAAGATGGACAAGTGCACCTTCTGCGCCGGCGGCCCCGAAGCCAACGGCTCCGAAGCCGAGTTCGAAAAGTACGGCCGCAACCGCCTGGCCGAAGGCAAGCTGCCGGCCTGCGCCGAGATGTGCTCGACCAAGGCGCTGCTGGCCGGCGACGGCGACGTGGTGGCCGACATCTTCCGCACCCGCGTCGTGCACCGCGGCACGGGCGCCGAAGTCTGGGGCTGGGGCACGGCCTACGGCTCGCAGCAGGCCGGCACGCCGCCCACCGGAGGCACCAAGTGAAGCGCGCGGTCGTGATGCTCGTCGCGCTCGCTTCGGGCGCGATGCTGCTGGCGGCCTGCAGCGAGAAGCCGCAGACGAACGCCGAGGGCGTCAAGTACGACGCCGTGCCCTGGAGCGGCACCGGCACGCAGGCCAACACCGGCACGGTCTTCACCGCGCCCGGCTGGAAGGTGGGCGACAAGGCGTCGTGGGAGCAGCAGATCAAGACGCGCTCCAACGGCCAGAACGAGTACACCCGAACGAACTGAACCGGAGGCCGCATGAGCGTCACCATTCGCACGAGGCAGGCGTTCCACGCGCTGCTGGCGACCGCGCTCCTGGGCTGTGCAGCCGGGGCGCTGGCCCAGGAGGCCAGCCCGGCCCCGGCCGCGAGCGGCGCTGTCACCGCCTCGCCCGCGCCCGCTGCGCCTGCCACGGCCGCACCGGCACCGAAGGCCGAGGGCGGCATCCGCAGCCAGAACATCTTCGACGTCAAGCCCGAAGCCAGCGCCGACCCCAACTACCTCAACCAGACCAACGGCGAGCGCAACAAGGTGCAGCCCGGCAACAACGCGCCGATGTGGCGCCAGGTGAGCGGCGGTGTCACCGGCTACAGCAGCCTGCCCGTGAGCGAGGCGCCCGAGGCCGGCAACCTGATCCAGCGCTTCGTGCAGTACCCGGGTTCGCGCTTCACCAACGCCGGCGAAGCCTGGCGGCAGGTGCGCAACGACTGGATCATTCCGTACGGCGCGGCATTGCTCTTCGTCACGCTGCTGGCGCTGGCGATCTTCTATTTCACGCGCGGACCGATCCGCCTGCACGGCGAGGAAACGGGCCGCAAGATCGAGCGCTTCACGCCGTTCGAGCGCGCCACGCACTGGTCGAACGCCCTGGCCTTCGTCACGCTCGCGATCTCGGGCATCGTGATGGCCTTCGGCAAGTTCTTCCTGCTGCCGGTGCTCGGCAGCGCGCTGTTCGGCTGGCTCGCCTACGTGCTCAAGACCGTGCACAACTTCGTCGGGCCGCTGTTCGTGGTGACCACGCTGTTCATGGTCTTCACCTTCATCCGCAGCAACTGGCCGAGCAAGGACGACTTCACCTGGCTGCGGCAAGGCGGCGGCCTGTTCGGCGGCAAGGAGCCTGCGTCGCACCGCTTCAACGCGGGCGAGAAGGCGGTGTTCTGGGGCGGCGTGCTGTTCCTGGGCAGCATCGTCATCGCCTCCGGCCTGTTCCTCGACAAGCTGCTGCCCGGCTTCGTCTACACGCGCGGCGAGATGCAGGTCGCGCACATGGTGCATGCCGTGGCCACGCTGCTCATGATGGCGATGATCATGGGCCACATCTACATCGGCACGCTGGGCATGGCCGGCGCCTACAAGGCGATGCGCGAAGGCTATGTCGACGAGACCTGGGCGCGCGAGCACCACCGCCTCTGGTACGACGACATCGAGGCCGGCAAGATCCCCGCGCAGCGCTCGCAGCCCGCCGGCGCTCCGGAGCCTGCACGGCCGGTGACGGCGCAAGGAACTTCTGTATGAAGCACACGTTGACCCTTCTGTGCACGCTGGCTGCAGCGTCCGCGTTCGCCAAGCTCCCGCCGCTCGGGCCGGAAGCGCAGGCCAAGGCCGCCGAGACCGCGGCCCGCACCGCGTGGAGCGCCAAGACCGACGGCTACCTGCTGTGCAAGTCGCAGGACCAGGTCGCTGCCAAGTACCGCGCCAGCGCCGAGGCCGCGGGCAAGCCGGCACCGGCCGCAGTGGCCACGCCGCCCTGCGTGGACCCCGGCCCTTACGCCGCGGCACCCAAGCCCGAGGTCAAGCCCATCGAGGCATCGGGCGCTCACTCCCCGGCCCCCACGGCCGCGTCGCCGCCGAGTTCGAACCAGACCTCGGCGCAGACGAACCCCGCGCCCAAGAAGTAGGTCGGCAGCGCACCGCACCTGCGCGGGCGCGACCAAAGAAAGAAAGTCTGAAATGGCTCGCCGGCAAGCGCCGGCGTGGCCGCTTTCGGCGTGCGACCGGGTGTTGTGCCTGACAACGCTGGCCACATCCAACTTCTATACTGGCCCCGATGCCTCCACCCGAACGAACTGCCTCGACCGATGTGCGCATGCGCGGCTTCACGCAGCGCGCCGAGGTGCCCACCGCCCTCGCCTGGATCGATGCCCATACGCCCCTGCTGCCCGGTGAATCCGTGGCGGTCGACGAGGCCACGGGGCGGGTGCTGCTGCAGGAGGTGATCGCCCCCATCGCGGTGCCCGAATTCGATCGCGCGGCCATGGACGGCTATGCACTGCGCGGCGGTGACACCACCGGCGCCGGCGAATACAACCCGCTGGAATTTCCGATCGTGGGCCACGCCTGGCCCGGCCGGCCTTTCGAGGGCGAGGTGCCCGCGGGCGCTGCGGTCCGCATCATGACCGGCGCCCCGGTGCCGCAAGGGATCGACGCCGTGGTGCCCGCCGAATACGCGAGCGAGCAGGACGGGCGCCTGGCCATCACACGGGCCGTCGCACCGGGCCAGCATGTGGGCCACATCGGCGAAGACATCGCGCGCGGCAGCACGGCGCTGCCCGCGGGCCGCCGGCTGCGTCCGCAGGATGCAGGGCTGGCGGCGTCGCTGGGCCTGGCGCAGTTGCAGGTGGTGCGCCGGCCTCGCGTGCGGCTGCTCG
>NZ_CALRZC010000208.1:0-15238 GCF_943372545.1 Variovorax sp. YR752
CACACGCGCGGCAAGGACGGCCGCGGCCCGACCAACGCCACCGGCTACAGCAACGCCGAGGTCGACGCGCAGATCGCATCGCTGGCCGCCGAAAGCGACAAGGCCAAGCGCGACGCCACCATCAAAAGCATCTGGCAGACCGTGCAGAAGGAGCGCATCTACATCGCGCTGCACGACCAGGTGCTCAACTTCGCCTCGACCCCGAAGCTGGACATTCCGGTGAGCCCCGACGGCAGCGTGTTCTTCAAGAACGTGAAGGTGGCGAAGCCTTAAGCACACACACGCACGCACACCATGTGGGTCCATCTCTTGCGCCGGCTCGGCCAGTCGGTGCTGGTGCTGCTGGCGGTGTCGTTCGTGTCGTTCCTGGTGTTCCGCCACATCGGCGATCCGACCATCAGCCTGCTCGGCGAAGACGCCACGATCGAAGAACGCGCCGCGCTGACGGCCGAACTGGGCTTCGACCGCCCGGTGCCGGTGCAGTACCTGCGCTACGTGGGTCACGCGCTGCAGGGCGATCTGGGCGTGTCGTACCGGCTCAAGCGGCCGGTGGTCGAACTCATCGCCGAGCGGCTGCCGGCCACGCTCGAACTGGCGCTGGTGGCGGCCGTGCTGGCGGTGGCGGGCGGCGTGACGCTGGGCGTGTACACGGCGATCCGGCGCGACAGCGTGGCGAGCCGCGCTGTCATGGCGGTGTCGCTGGTGGGCGTGTCGCTGCCGACCTTCCTGATCGGCATCGGGCTCATCTACCTCTTTGCGGTCGAGCTGCGCTGGCTGCCGTCGTTTGGGCGCGGCGACACGGTGCAGCTGGGCGGTTGGAGCACCGGGCTGCTCACGGCCTCGGGCTGGGCCTCGCTGCTCATGCCCGCGCTGACGCTGGGCCTGTACAAGCTGACGCTGATCATGCGGCTGGTGCGCGCCGAGATGCTGGAGGTGCTGCGTGCCGACTACATCCGCTTCGGCCGCGCGCGCGGGCTGCGCGAGCGCGACCTGAACTACGGCCACGCGCTGCGCAACACGCTGATCCCGGTCATCACGATCACCGGGCTGCAGATCGGCTCGCTGGTGGCCTTTGCCATCGTCACCGAGACGGTGTTCCAGTGGCCGGGCGTGGGCCTGTTGTTCATCACGTCGATCCAGGGGGTGGACGTGCCGGTGGTGGCGGCCTACCTGCTGCTGATCGCGCTGCTGTACGTGGCGATCAATTTCATCGTCGACCTGCTGTACGTGCTGGTCGATCCGCGCCTGCGGCGTGCCTGAATCTTTTTCCCTCTTTCCCGAATGACGTCTTCTTCTTCGACCGGCGCCCAAGCGCCGCGCCGCTGGCGCAACGCCGAGTCGCCCGTGCTGCGTGCGTTTGCGCGCTCGCGCACCGTGCAGCTGGCCGCCTTCGTGCTGCTGTTGGTTGCCCTGGCCTCGCTGTTCGCACCGTGGATTGCGCGGCAAGACCCGTTCGATCCGGCCGTGCTCGACCTGATCGACGCCTTCACGCCGCCGGGTCAGCAAGGCGCTTCGGGCGCCTTCTATCCGCTGGGCGCCGACGACCAGGGGCGCGACGTGTTCTCGGCCATCCTCTACGGGCTGCGTATGTCGCTGCTGGTGGGTGTGAGCGCGGTGGGGCTGTCGCTGGCCATCGGCGTGCCGCTCGGGCTCGCGGCCGGCTATGCGGGCGGCTGGTTCGACACGCTGGTGATGCGCGTGGCCGATGTGCAGCTGACCTTTCCGGTGCTGTTGGTGGCGCTGCTGATCTTCGGCATTGCGCGCGGCCTGCTGCCCGCGGGCTACCGCGACGACATGGCGGTGTACGTGATCGTGGCGGCCATCGGGCTGTCGGAATGGGTGCAATACGCGCGCACGGTGCGCGGCGCGGTGATGCTCGAAAAGCACAAGGACTACGTGGCCGCCGCGCAGATCATCGGCCGCTCGCACACCGGCATCCTGGTGCGGCACATCCTGCCGAACCTGCTGGCGCCGGTGCTCGTGATTGCCACCATCAGCTTCGCGCTGGCCATCGTGGCCGAGTCGACGCTGTCGTACCTGGGTGTCGGGCTGCCACCCACGCAGCCGTCGCTGGGCACGTTGATCCGCATCGGGCAGGGCTTTCTGTTCTCGGGCGAGTGGTGGATTCTGCTGTTTCCGGCGCTGGTGCTGCTGGCGCTGGCGCTGTCGGTCAACCTGGCGGGCGACTGGCTGCGCGACGCTCTGAACCCGAGGCTGCAATGAGCGCGCGCGACGAATGGCCGGTGGGCCAGGCGCCCGTGCTGCGGGTGCGCGGCCTGGACGTGGCCTTCGACACGCACCGGGGCACGGTGCAGGTGCTCGATGGTGTCTCGTTCGAGATCGCGCCGGGCGAAATCCTCGGCGTGGTCGGCGAATCGGGCGCGGGCAAGTCGATGGTCGGCGCGGCCGTCATCGGCCTGGTGCCGCCGCCGGGGCGTATCGCGGGCGGCACGGTCGAGCTGCACGGCGAGCGCATCGATACGCTGCGCGGCGAAGACATGCGCCGTGTGCGCGGGCGCCGCATCAGCAGCGTGTTCCAGGACCCGCTGACCAGCCTGAACCCGGTCTATCCGATCGGCCGGCACCTCATCGAAACGATCCGCACGCACCTGCCGGTGAGCGAGCCCGAGGCACGCCGGCGCGCGCTGGCGTTGCTGGCCGACGTCGAGATTCCCGACCCCGAAAGCCGCATCGACCAGTACCCGCACCAGTTCTCGGGCGGCATGCGCCAGCGCGTCGCGATTGCGCTCGCGCTGTGCGCCGAGCCGCAGCTGCTGATTGCCGACGAGCCCACCACCGCGCTCGATGTGTCGGTGCAGGCGCAGGTGATCCGCGTGTTCCGGCGTGTCTGCCGCGAGCGTGGCACGGCCGCGATGCTGATCACCCACGACATGGGTGTGATCGCCGAGGCGGCCGACCGCGTGATGGTGATGTACCGGGGCCGCGTGCTGGAGACCGGTCCGGTGCGCGAGATTCTCGATCGCCCGCGCGAGCCTTACACGCGCGCCTTGATGGCGGCGATTCCTTCGGTGCATGCGCGGCTGCATCGGTTGCCGGTGCCGGAGATCGGTGCGGACATCGCCGTGGCTGCTGCGTTGCCGCCTGCGCAGGTCGAGACCGTGACGGCATCGGCCGGCAGCACACCGCTGATCCGCGTGCAGGGTCTGTCGCGCGCGTTCGACCTCTCGGCCGGTTGGCTCGTTCGCACATTCGCACGCCAGCCGAAGAAGGTGCTGCAGGCGGTCGACGGCGTGAGCTTCGACATCGCGCGCGGACGCACCTTCGGGTTGGTCGGCGAGTCGGGCTCGGGCAAGTCGACGGTGGCGCGCATGATCGCCGGCCTCACGCGGCCCACGGCCGGCACGGTGCATTTCGACGGCATCGACCGCTGGGGCGACGCCGCGCAGACGGCCGCGCTGCGGCGGCGCTTCCAGATGATCTTCCAGGACCCGTACGCCAGCCTCAACCCGCGCTGGCGCGTGGACCGGCTCATCGCCGAGCCGGTGGAAGTGCTGGGCCTGGCTGCCAGCGCCGAGGAAACCGCCGAGCGCGTGGCCGAGGCGCTGCGCCGCGTGCGCATGTCGCCCGACGACGGCCGGCGCTACCCGCACCAGTTCTCGGGCGGCCAGCGCCAGCGCATCGCCATCGCACGGGCGCTGGCGAGCCAACCCGAGTTCATCGTCTGCGATGAGCCGACCTCGTCGCTCGACGCGTCGGTGCAGGCTCAGGTGCTGAACCTCATGCGCGACCTGCAGGACGAGTTCGGCCTGACCTACCTGCTGATCAGCCACAACCTCGCGGTGATCCGCCACATGTGCGACGACGTGGGCGTGATGCAGCGCGGGCGGCTGGTGGAGCAGGGGAGCGCGAGCGAGGTGCTCGATGCGCCGAAGCACACCTACACCCAGGCGTTGATGGCGGCGGTGCCGGACATGCGGCAGGCACCGGCGGCTGCCGTGTTCGCCACGGCATAGATCGCGCTCAGGGCGCGCGCTGCAGCTGCTCGCGCAGGATGCGCCGGATCTCCAGGATTGCCAGCGGGTTCTCCTGCACGCTGTGTGCCGACGGAATCACCAGTTCCGACACCGCGCCGTCGAGGTGCGCGCTGGTGTAGGGCACGATGCCGTCGCTCGACTCGGCCAGCGGCAGGCCGGGCGTGTCGTTGCCGATGATCGAGTGGTAGCGCACCTTCGGGCTCATCGGCAGCCCTGACGACAGGCGCACGAAAGGGTCGCGGTCGCTGAGGTTGTCGATGCTGTTGGGAATGCGCAGCGGGCCCATGTCCTGCGAGCTCGGGGCCACGCGCATCAGTTCGCGCGAGAGGTCGTTGAGCTGGCCCAGCATCGCCACCGGCAGCGTGATGAGGTTGGCCACCCAGCGCGAGATGCGCTTGTTGGCGAACGAGGTGCCACGATGCGGCGATGCAATGAAGATGGCGTCGCTGACCTGGGGCAGCGGCTCGAAGCGCAGGTAAGGCCCCAGCCCTTCCTCGATGCGGCGGCGCTGCGCGGCCGGCATGGGGTAGCCCTCGCGCAGCGCGTCCCACAGCACATCGCCCGACGACGACACCAGCAGGCGCGAGAGCACGCCGCCCATGCTGTGGCCGATGAGCGTGACGTTGCGCGACGCCTCGGCGCGGCCCTGCGGATCGAAGTGCGCCAGCGTCTGCGTGATGGCTTCGCGGATGGCCAGGTTGTTCAGCGGCAGCGGCGCGTTGGTGGGGTAGTACACCTGCCAGATCTGGTAGCGGCGGCGCAGCGTCTCGTCGCCCAGCACTTCGTTCGCGACGTTGATCCAGGCCTCGGGGCTGCTCGCCAGGCCGTGCAGCATGACGATGGTGCGGCGCTTCGGGTCGTAGGGCTGCATCAGGTAGATGTGCGGCCGGGTCAGGCCCTCGGCGCCGCCGAACAGGCTGCGCAGCGCCTGCAGCGCGAAGTCGGAGCGGGCCAGCCACAGGCCGTAGCCCGAGGTGAAGTTGGCGGCCAGCGGAATCTCCTCGCCGGCCAGCTGGATCGTGCTGGTGCGGTAGGGGTCGAACACGGCGATGCGCAGCGTGCGCGTGGCCAGCACGTCTTGCAGCGTGGTGCCATCGAACCGCAGCAGCGCGGTGAGGGCGGGGAAGGGCGTTTCGCTGAAGGGCGGCGCGTCTTCCTCGGCCTGGGCATCGGTCGGGCGGTCGCTGCCCGCGGCCACCAGTTCGGCGCCGAAGCCGTCGCGGCGGTAGATGTTGCGCAGGCCCGAGAAGGTCAGCGAGGCGGCGGGAATCAGCTCCTGCGGCAAGGTGGCGTCGGGCGCGAGCTGCAGCGCTGACAGGTCGGCGTCGATGCGCCAGTCGCCCACCTGCGGGATGGTGGCGCGCGGCACGCCGCCTTTGCGGTAGCGGCCGAACAGGCCGGTGATGGCGCGCTGCACCGCGTAGTTGTAGTAGTCGCGCACCTGCGTCTGGCGGTCTTCGAAGGCGCGGTCGCGCGGCTTGCGTGCGGTGAAGAACAGGTAGGCGTAGGCATGGCGCGCGGTTTCGAGCCAGGCGTCGATGGCCTCGGGCGCGGTGGGCTGCGCGGCCGAGCCGCCATCGCCGCCCGCCAGTGCGAGCTGCAGCCACACCTCGGACAGCGCCGACATGCGCTGCTCGTCGCTCAGGCCGGCAGAGGTGGCCAGGTTCTGGCGACAGGCGCGGCCGTCCTTGCGGCACTGGTCGGCGTCGGAGCCGATGACGCGCAGCACCTCTTGCGCCGAACTGCTGAGCTTGCCGGTGGTGAGCACGTCGCCGCGCCGCTGCGCGAGGTATTCGGTCGGCGAAATGGTGCCGACCGTGACGCCGGCGCAGCCGGTGAGCAGCGACAGCGCCAGCAGCAGGAAGAGGAAGCTGATGCGCCTCATGGCGCAGCGCCCGGCAGGCCGTGGCGGATGGCTTGCGAGAAGTTCACGCCGGGTTGCTTGTCCGTGGCGATGGCCCGGTCGGTGATGCGGCCGGCGGCGCGCAGCGCGTCCATGCTCTGGCCCGGCGTCAGGCCGCCCACGTCGTGCAGGTACTCGGGCAGGTAGCCCGAGGCCAGCAGGCGGTAGTCCATCGGCAGGCCGGGCACGACATGCTTGGCGAGGTCGTAGACGATGGTGGTGCAGTTGGCCGTGAGCGTGTTGTAGAAGCTCGGCGTGCGCGCCAGCGCCTCGGCCTCGCCTACGTAGCCGAGGAACAGCGAGCGCATTTCGGCCTGCGGCAGCTGCACGCGGTACATGTAGACGTCTTCGCCGCGCACGTTGGTGCGCACGCGCAGGATGTCGTGCTCGTCGGCGGCCACGAGGCTGTTCTCGAACTGCTTGAAGAAGCCGCCGATCGACGAGAAGCTCTCGCCGCGCTCCTTGCGGATCTCGATGGAAAAAGTGACGTACTGGCCGTCGTCGAAACCGAAGGACACCAGCGTGTGGGCGATGGCCGGGCCGGTCCAGTACGACAGCGACACGTCGACCGAGCGCAGGCGGTCGAGGTCGTAGCGGCGCGTGTCCCAGCGCACGGTGTAGTCGGTGTCGCTGCGCCAGTCGAAGTTGCGCACGTTCTCCATCGTGACCACGCTGCCTTCGACGCGCGGCTTCAGGTGGCGCGCCACGTCGTCGGCCCATTCGCGGTTTTGAGAGGGCTGGATGGTGTTCCACCAGCCGAGCAGCAGGGCGAAGCCGATGGCATACGACAGCAGCGGGCGGGCCGCCTTGCCGCGCCATACGAGCACGATCGCCGCCAGGCCGAAGAGGCCCCACAACACCATCGCGCCGACCTTGAGCGGCGCGGCCACCGGCAACTGATACCAGAGGGCCGCGCAGGCCCAGGCGGCGGACAGCAGCACGGCGAAGCTCACCAGCAGACGGCCGAGGGAGCGCAGAAGGATTCGGAGCATGAAGAAACGCGGAGGTGGAGGGCGGCCGATTCTCGTCGAGTTGCGGCCACCCACGGCATTGCCGTCGGGCTACAGCGGGTAGGTCACGAGCTTGAAGTCCGGGTCTTCGGGGAACGACTTCACCGTGAAGCCCAGCCGCCGCACCAGCTTGAGCATGTCGGGGTTGCCGGCCAGCACCAGCCCGTCCATTTCCGAAAGGCCGCGGTCGCGCGCCACGTCGATGATGCTCTCCATGAGGCGCGAGCCGATGCCCTTGCCGCTGAACTCATCGGCCACCACGAGCGAGAACTCGCAGCTGGTCTGGTCGGGGTTGGTGATGTAGCGCGACACGCCCACGATGCGCTCGGTGTCGAGCACGGTGCCGTCGGGCGCGGTGCTGCGTTCCATGATGGTGGCGACCAGCGCCATCTCGCGGTCGTAGTCGATGAGCGTGAAGCGCGACAGCATCGACGGCGGCAGCTCATGGAAGCGCGAGACAAAGCGGAACCAGCGGCTCTCGGGCGACAGGCCCTGCACCAGCGCCTGCAGCATCTGCGCGTCGTTCGGATGCACCGGCCGCACCACATACGCGCCGCCACCGGGCAGCGGCCATTCGCGCCGGTAGCGCGCGGGGTACGGCATGATGGCCAGGTGCTGGTAGCCGTTGCCCGCGGGGCCCGCCACCGCCTGCGTGCTGCTGTCGACCACGATGCGCGCATCGACCGACACCGCGCCATGCTCGTCCACGATGATGGGGTTGATGTCCATCTCGCGCAGCTCGGGCAGCTCGCACACCATTTCAGACACGCGCAGCAGCACGTCTTCGAGGGCTTCCATGTTCACCGCGTTGGCGCCGCGCCATTCGCCCAGCGTCTCGGCCACGCGCGAGCGCTCGATGAGGTGGCGTGCCAGAAACTGGTTGAGCGGCGGCAGCTCCATGGCGCGGTCGTTCATGAGCTCGATCATGGTGCCGCCCGCGCCGAAGACGATGACCGGGCCGAAGGGCTGGTCGGTGACAAGGCCGACATAGATTTCGCGCCCGCGCCGCGCACGCACCATCTTCTGCACGGTCACGCCGTTGATGCGGGCGTCGGGCGCGAGCTGCGCCACGCGCTCCATCATCTCCAGGTAGGTATCGCGCGCGCTGGTGCCGTTCATCACGTTCAGCGCCACGCCCTCGACGTCGGACTTGTGCGAGATGTCGGGCGAGTCGATCTTGAGCGCGACCGGAAAGCCCAGCTGCGTCGCGATCATCATGGCCTCGTTGGCGCTGCGCGCCAGCAGCGTGCGCGTGATCGGGATGTGGAAGCACGAGAGCAGCGACTTCGACTCCATCTCGGTCAGCACCTTGCGCCGCTCGGCCAGCACGCTCTCGATGAGCAGGCGCGCACCGTCGATGTCGGGCTTGGCCAGCGCCGAGAGCGGCGGCGGCGTCTGCTGCAGCAGCTGCTGGTTCTGATAGAAGGCCGCGATGTTGCCGAAGGCGCCCACGGCTGCCTCGGGCGTGCGAAAGCTCGGAATGGTGGCCTCGGCCAGCACGGCCCGCGCGTTGCCGACCGAAGCATCGCCCATCCAGCACGCCAAGAGCGGCTTGGGCATGGGGCGCGGAATGTCGGCCAGCGCGCGTGCCGTGGCGGCCGCATCGACGCCGGCCTTGGGCGAGAAGATGGCGAGCACGCCGTCGATCTGGCTGTCAGCCGAAGCGGTGTCGATGGCCGCGCGGAAGTGCGCGGGCGTTGCGTCTTCCGACAGGTCGATGAGGTCGGTCAGCGACGCGAGCGCGGGCAGCGAGGGCTGCAGCAACTTCTGTGCGGGCGCGGAGAGGCGGCCCAGGTCGAGCCCGATCTCGTTGATCCAGTCGGCCGCGAGCACGCCGGGGCCGCCGCCGTTGGTGACCACGGCCAGCCGCTTGCCCACGGGCCGGTAGCGCGAGGCCAGGCACTTGGCGGCCGAGAACAGCTCGACGAAAGAGCGCACCCGCACCGCGCCCGCGCGGCGCAAGGCGGCGTCGAACACGTCGTCGCTGCCCACGATGGCGGCGCTGTGCGTCTGCGCGGCTTCGTTGCCGGCCGGCTTGCGGCCCGCCTTGAGCACCACCACCGGCTTCGCGTGCGAGGCCGAGCGCAGCGCGCTCATGAAGCGGCGCGCGTCGGCAATGCCTTCGAGGTACACGATGATGCTGTGCGTGGCGGCGTCGTTGGCCAGGAAGTCGAGCACCTGCGGAATATCGACCGAGGTGTGCGGCCCGAGCGAGACCACGCTCGAGAAGCCCACGCCGTTCTGCCGCGCCCAGTCGAGCATCGACGCCGTGAGCGCACCCGATTGCGAGACCAGCGCCAGCGGCCCGGTGCGCGCGAGCGGGCCGGCCACGCTGGCATTCAGGTGCAGCGGTGGGCGCTGAAAGCCCAGCGAGTTCGGGCCCAGCAGGTGCACGCCTTCGCGGCGCGCGATCTTGCGCCACTGCGCGGCCTGATCGGCGGCGATGCCGGTGGAGATGACCACCGCGGCCTTGCAGCCGATGCGGCCCGCGATTTCGAGCGCGGCGGCCACGTCGCGCGGCGCCAACGCGATCAGCGCCAGGTCGGCATGCGTCTGCGCCAGCTCTTCGAGCGTGCCCTGGGTGCGTATGTCGATGAAGCGCAGCGTGCCGTCGAAGCGGTCGGCGCGGAAGGCTTCGCGCAGCGTGTGGCCCAGGGCGGTCTGGCCGCCCGGATCGCTGGGCTCGCCGACGAAGGCCGCGATCGACGTGGGGGCGAACAGGGGGGTCAGGAAATGCTTGTCCATGCCCTAGTTTGCCCGGATCGGGGCCTGCCGCAAGCACCGCGTGTACACTCGCCGGCTCATGTCGTGCCTTTCACTTTCCCCTGTTGCAGCATCCAGCGCCGCCGTTATCGGCCGCACGATGCCGTTCGCCGCTTGCGTGCGAACGAGCGACGCCGTGAGTGCACGAATGATTACCACCATGACCGCCGCGGCCCCCTAGCTCGCGCAGGTGGCCGCTCCGGCAGCCACCTGGTGTCTCTTCTCCCGAATGAACGAAACCCAGCTGGCAGCTGGGTTTTTTTGTTTTTGTCTTGTTCGTTCGTCGTTTGGAGAAGCCCATGTACCGCGATCCCGTCTCGTCCTTCCTGCCCCAGCCCAGCCACGGCGCGGCCATTCGCCCCTTGCGCGTCGGCATGATCGGCATTGGGACCGTGGGCGCGGGCACCTTCCGCGTGCTGGCCCGCAACCAGGACCTCATCGCCGCCCGCGCCGGCCGCGGCATCGAGGTGACGGTGGTGGCGGCGCGCAACCTCGCGCGTGCCCAGGGCATCGTGGGCGAGGGCGTCGCGCTCACGGCCGACCCCATGCAGGTCGCCACCGACCCCGATGTCGACGTGGTGGTCGAGGTGGCCGGCGGCACCGGCCCGGCCCGCGACTGGGTGCTGGCGGCCATTGCGCACGGCAAGCACGTGGTCACGGCCAACAAGGCGCTGCTGGCCGTGCATGGCCCCGAGATCTTTGCCGCCGCCAGCGCACACGGCGTGGCCGTGATGTACGAAGGCGCGGTGGCGGTGAGCATCCCCATCGTGAAAGCGCTGCGCGAGGGCCTCACGGCCAACCGCATCGAATGGGTGGCCGGCATCGTCAACGGCACCACCAACTTCATCCTGAGCAAGATGCGCGATGAAGGCCTGGACTTCGCCGACGCGCTCGCGCAGGCCCAGGCGCTGGGCTATGCCGAGGCCGACCCGGCCTTCGACATCGAGGGCGTCGACGCCGCCCACAAGACCGCGCTGCTGGCCGCCAACGCCTTCGGCATGCCGGTGCGCTTTGCCGACGCGCAGGTCGAAGGCATCACCGCGCTGCAGCGCCTCGACGTGGCCTGCGCCGAACAGCTGGGCTTTCGCGTCAAGCTGCTGGGCGTGGCGCGTCGCCGTGAAGAAGGCGTGGAGCTGCGCGTGCAGCCCGCGCTGGTGCCCGCGACGCACCTGCTCGCGCAGGTCAACGGCTCGATGAACGGCATCATGGTCAAGGCCGACGCGGCGGGCATCACGATGTACTACGGCGCGGGCGCCGGCTCGGAACAGACCGCCTCGGCCGTCATCGCCGACCTGGTCGATGTGGCGCGCCTGGACGGCACCCACGCCGGCCAGCGCGTGCCGCACACCGGGTTCCATGCGCATGCGGTGCGCGAACTGCCGGTGCTGCCGCGCGCGGCCGTGCGCAGCGCGCACTACCTGCGCGTGCCGGTGCAGGCGGCGACCGATATCGCCGCCGTGGCCGAGCTGCTGGCTGCTCAGCGGCTGCCGGTGCGGCAACTGGTGCTGGCGAGCGGGCCGGCCGATGCGGCGCCGCAGGTGCTGGTGATCACCGAATCTGCGCTGCAGGGTGCGGTCGATCTCGTGCTGCATGCGTTGCAGGCGAGCCCGGTCGTGGCTGGCCCGGTTGTCGCACTGCGCGTGGAAACGCTCGACGACTAAGGGCGCTCAGGTATCGGACGCGGGCGCACGCAGGCGCGGCTCCCAGTCCTCGACGCGCCCCGCCTCCAGTCGCTTGCGGAACGTGGCGCGCCAGCGTTCGGCCAGCGCGGGCAGGGCGGCGGCCTGTTCCCATTCGGGCACGAAGCGCGCGTCGCGCGAAAACAGCAGTGCGATGAGGCGCGACAGCGGCCACTCGGGATGCGGCCGCTCCACGCGCGTGGCCAGGGCACCGGCCCGCACCCAGCCGGGTTCGAGCACGCGGTAGTACCAGCCCGTGCAGCCGCGCGCCTGCATCTCGCGCGCCATGCCGGGCACGCCGAAGTGCGCGTCGAGCTTCCAGCACGGTTGCCGGCCTTGCGACACCTGCACGCGTGCATCGCCGAGCTGGATCACGTCGCCGATGCACACCGTCGATTCGTCCCAGCCGGTGGTCGAGATGTTCTCGCCGAAGGCGCCTGCGCGCGTCAGCAACTCGCGTTGGCGGCTCGCCGATGCCCAGCTTGCGTAGTGCTCGCGGGGGTAGTGGTGCACGGCCTTCTCGACACCGCCGTGGACGCGCAGGTCGGCTTGCGCATCGCCCTGCAGGCCGGTGGGCGACAGCCACAGCGCATCGGCCGTGGCCGTCTTGCGGATGCCGCTGCGCGAACGGCCGTCAGGCAGCAGCGCGACGGGGCCGACCAGCAGCGCGTCGATGGGCAGGGCGGTCGGTGTTGTCATGCGGGGCAGCCGTTGTCGTTGCACGCGCCATCTTGCGGCACGTCGTCCGCAGGCTGTGCAATGAGGTGCGCAGGCGCCTCTTCAGCCGCAAGCTGCCCGATCGCCGCGCCCAGTGTCATGTCGTCGATCAACCCGAAGTGGCTCATGCGCAGGCGGCCCTGCCGGTCGATCAGCACCGTGCTCGGCGTGCCCTGCCACTGGTAGTCGCGCATCGTGGCGGGAATGCCGCCGGTGGGCGAGGGCTGGTCGATGCCGATCGGGAAACCCAGGCGGTACTCGCGCACGAAGGCGTCGAGCGCGGCGGGCGTCATGACGTCGTGGTGCTCGAACACCGTGTGCAGGCCGATCACCGCGACGTCCTTTGCGGCGAACAGCTGCCGCGTCTTCTTCGCCTGCGGCAGGCCGTGCGACACGCAGGCCGGACACAGCATCTGGAATGCGTGCAGCACCACGACCCGGCCCCGCAGCGACGCGAGCGTGACGGGCACGTCGGTGTTGAGCCATTGCGCGACCTGCAACTCGGGCGCCTCGGGGTGCGGCCAGGCCATGTCAGGCCGCCTCGGTGCGCAGCTTCACCTGCGGGAAATCCACCGGCACCTGGAAGGCCACGTTCACGTAGTTGGTGAACAGGTTCAGTGCGACGTGGGCGAGGATCTCGACGATGTGCCGGTCGTCGAAGCCCACGGCGCGCAGGGCCTGCACGTCGGCGTCGTCGATCTGTCCGCGTGCGTCGACGAGCTTCAGCGCAAAGCGCAGCGCCGCTGCCGTGCGCGGGTCGGCCGATTCGCCGGCCTGCGCGGCCGTCATGTCGGCGGCGGACACGCCCGCCTTGCGGCCCAGTGCGGTGTGCGCGGCAAGGCAGTAGTGGCAGGCGTTGCGGTCGGCCACCGCCACGGCGATCTGCTCGCCGAGCTGCGCCGGAATGACGCCGCCGCCGAGCGCGCCGAACGATCCCCACAGGCTGCGCAGCGCCGCGGGCGAGTTGGCGACGGCGCGGAACATGTTGGGCGTGGCGCCGAAGGCACCGTGGATTTGAGAGAGCAAGGCTTGGGTGTCGCCGGTGGCGGCGGTGTCCGAGACGAGGTTGACGCGGGGCATGAGGACTTCCTTTCAGTGATGACGATGGATGCAGTGTCTTCCCGGAATCCGTATGATTTAAATGCTTTCATCCATTCAACATACCTTTTCGTCCAATGCCGAGCGCATCACCGTCACCGCCGATCGACAGGCTCTCATCCCTGCTCGAGCGCTTCCGTGTCCGGGCCCACCTGTTCCACACGGGTCCGCTGTGCGGCGTGACGCACTTCGCGGCGAAGGAGGGGCGCAGCTTCCTGCATGTGATGCGGCGCGGCGAAATGGTGGTCACGCACTCGGCGCCGTCGGTGCGCTCGGCCGGCGTGCCGCGCAAGCTGGTCGTGAAGGAGCCCAGCCTGCTGTTCTACCCACGCCCGCTGGCGCACGACTTCCACAACGCGCCCACGGAAGGATCGGATTTCGTCTGCGCCACGGTCGACTTCGACGGTGGCGAGGCGCACCCGCTGGTGCGCGCCTTGCCACCGCTGGTGCTGCTGCCGCTGCATGCGGTCGACGGCCTCGAAGCGGCACTGGCGCTGCTGTTCGCGGAAACCGGGCGCGTGCTGTGCGGCCATCGCCTGCTGGCCGATCGGTTGTTCGAGGTGGTGCTGATCCAGCTGCTGCGCTGGCTGCTCGACCATCCGCAGCAGAGCGGCGTGCCCGCAGGCTTGTTGACCGGCCTGGGCGACCCGCAGCTGGCGCGCGTGCTGGTCGCGCTGCATGAGCGCCCGGGCGAGCCGTGGCCGCTCGAACAGATGGCCGCGGAGGCCGGCATGTCGCGCAGCGCGTTCGCCGCGCGCTTCAAGTCGGTGGTGGGTGCAACGCCCGCGGACTACCTGGCGCAGTGGCGCCTGACGATTGCGCAGGCCGAGCTGCGCACGGGCGCGTCGGTCAAGGCGATTGCCGACAGCCTCGGCTACGCGAACGCCTCGGCGCTGTCGCGCCTGTTCGCGCAGAAGGTGGGCGTGTCGCCGCGCGAATGGCTCGCGCGGCAATCTTCTTGAGCGTTCAGCCCGCCGTGCGCAGGAAGCGCTCGGTCAGCAGCACCCAGTAGGCGCCGCCCACCGCGACGTTGCTGTCGTTGAAGTCGTAGCCCGGGTTGTGGACCATGCAGGCGCCGTGCGCGTCGCCGTCGCCATTGCCGATGAGCAGGTAGCAGCCGGGCACGCGCTCCAGCATGAAGGCGAAGTCTTCGCTGCCCGACAGCGGCGGCGTCTGCCACGTAACCTGCGCCGGGCCCACGAGCTCTTCGGCCACGGTGCGCGCAAAGGCGGTTTCTTCGGGCGTGTTGACCAGCACCGCGTAGCCGGGCCGCCAGTCGATCTGCGCCTGCACGCCGAAGCTTTCGGCCTGCGCGGCCACCAGCGCCTTGACGCGGGTTTCGATTTTCTTGCGCACGTCGCGGTCGAGGGCGCGCACGCTGAGCTCGAGCACAGCGCTCTGCGGGATCACGTTGTTGGCCTTGCCCGCGTGGATGGCGCCCACCGTCACCACCGCCATCTGCAGCGGATCGATGTTGCGCGAGACCACGCTCTGCAGCGCCATGACGATGCTGGCCGCGGTCACGATCGGGTCGGCCGCGCGGTGCGGCATGGCGCCGTGGCCGCCCACGCCGGTGAGGGTGATCGTGGCGTAGTCGGACGAGGCCATGGCAGGTCCTTCGCGCATGGCCAGCCGGCCCTGCGCCATGCCGGGCATGTTGTGCATCGCGAAGATGGCATCGCAGGGGTAGCGTTCGAACAGGCCGTCGTCGATCATGCGCACCGCGCCGCCGCCGCCTTCTTCGGCGGGCTGGAAGATCAGGTTCAGCGTGCCGTCGAAGCGCCCGCGTTCGGCCAGGTGCTGGGCCGCTGCCAGCAGCATCGCCGTGTGGCCGTCGTGGCCGCAGGCGTGCATCACGCCGGTGTGCGCGCTGGCGTAGGCCAGGCCGGTGGCTTCGTCGATGGGCAGGGCGTCCATGTCGGCGCGCAGGCCGAGGCGGCGCGTGCCGTTGCCGCGCACCAGCCGGCCGACCACGCCGGTGCCACCGATGTGGCGCTCGACGGTGTAGCCCCAGGCTTCGAGCTTCTCGGCCACCAGCGCCGAGGTGCGGTGCTCGTCGAAGCCGAGTTCGGG
>NZ_CALRZC010000209.1:0-15114 GCF_943372545.1 Variovorax sp. YR752
ATCGACGGCGTGGTGCTGACGCGCGCGGTCGACCCCGGCAACGCGGTGGCCGCCTCGCTGCAGGCGGTGACGCTGTTCACCATCGCCGAGGACCTGACGCAGCTGCAGCTCGAAGTCAACGTCGACGAGACCGACGTCGGCCTGGTCGCCAACGGCCAGAAGGCCAGCTTCACCGTCGGCGCCTACCTCAACCGCAAGTACCCGGCGACGGTGCGGCGTGTCGCCTACGGTTCGACCAAGACCGACAACGTGGTGACCTACACCACGCTGCTCGACGTCGACAACCGCGACCTGACGCTGCGCCCCGGCATGACCGCGACGGCGACCATCCAGACCAGCGACCGCCAGCCCGCGCTGCTGGTGCCCAACACCGCGCTGCGCTTCACGCCGGCCGCGGCGGCCGATTCGGCGTCCGCCGCGTCGGCGCCGGCCGCGAGCGGCGGCAGCATCGTCTCGAAACTGATGCCGCGCCCGCCGGGCAGCGTCGCGCGGCGCAGCGGCACGGCCGGCAACGGCAGCGCCAGCGGCGGCTCGCGCCAGCTCTGGGTGCTGCGCGACGGCCAGCCGGTGGGCGTGCGGGTGACGGTGGGCGCCAGCGATGGCCGGCGCACCGAGGTGTCCGGCCCTGGCCTGGCCGAGGGTGACGCGGTGATCGTCGACCAGCGCAGCGGAGCGGCGAAGTGAACGACGCCGCGCACACGGCGGGCGCCGACACGACACCGTTGATCCGCCTGCGCGGCATCACCAAGACCTACGGTCAAGGCCAGGCCGCCTTCCAGGCCCTCAAGGGGGTGGACCTCGACATCGCGCAGGGTGACTTCGTCGCCATCATGGGCCCGAGCGGCTCGGGCAAGTCGACCGCGATGAACACGCTCGGCTGCCTGGACGTGCCGACCAGCGGCGAGTACCTGTTCCGCGGCATGTCGGTCAGTCGACTCAGCCGCGACCAGCGCGCGCGGCTGCGCCGCAAGTACCTCGGCTTCGTCTTCCAGGGTTTCAACCTGCTGGCGCGCACCACGGCGCAGGAGAACGTCGAGCTGCCGCTGCTCTACCGCGGCGAGAGCGCCGCCTCGCGCCATGCGCAGGCGCGCGCGGCGCTGGCCTCGGTCGGCCTGGACGGCTGGGAGCACCACACGCCGGCCGAACTCTCCGGCGGCCAGCAGCAGCGCGTGGCGATCGCGCGTGCGATCGTGACGAAGCCCGAGGTGCTGCTTGCCGACGAGCCGACCGGCAACCTCGACAGCCAGCGCGGCCAGGAGATCATGGAGCTGCTGACGCGCTTGAACACCGAGCAGGGCATCACCGTGATCATGGTCACCCACGAGCCCGACATGGCGGCCTACGCGCGGCGCATCGTGCGCTTCGTCGACGGCCGCATCGACAGCGACCGGCGGCAGACGGCGCATGCCGCGCCGGCGGCGGTGATCGAAGGGGTGGCGTGATGTGGTTCAACACCCTGCTGCTGGCCCTGCGCGAGATCCGCCGCAACCTGCTGCGCTCCTTCCTGACCATGCTCGGCATCGTGATCGGCGTCAGCGCGGTGATCACGATGGTCACGCTGGGCAACGGCGCGACGCGCGCGGTGCAGACGCAGATCGCCAGCCTGGGCAGCAACCTGCTGATGCTGATGCCCGGCCAGCGCATGGGCCCGGGCAGCAGCGGCGGGCCGGCCTTCAACGGCTCCGACGTCGAGGCGATCGCCGCGCAGATCGGCGGCGTTCGCCTGGTCGCGCCCGAGGTGCGCAGCAGTGCGACGCTGGTGGCCAACGGGCGCAACTGGTCGGCCGGGGTGACTGGCTCGACGCAGGACTGGTTCAGCGTCAGCAACTGGACGCTGGCCTCGGGCCGCGGCTTCGAGCCCGACGAGGAGCGTGTCGGCGCGGCGGTCTGCGTGCTCGGCGCCACGGTGCGGCGCGAGCTGTTCGGCACGGCCGACCCCATCGGCGAGCAGGTGCGGGTGAAGAAGTTCTCCTGCACCGTGGTCGGGCTGCTGAACTCCAAGGGCCAGGGTGCGATGGGCAACGACCAGGACAACCTGCTGGTGCTGCCGCTGGCGACGATGCAGCGGCGCGTCGTCGGTCACACGCGCATCAACACCATCCTGGTGTCGATGAGCGAGGGCAGCGACGCCACGCGCGTCAAGGCCGGCCTGGAGAACCTGATGCGCGAACGGCGCCGCCTGGCCGACGCCGAGGACAACAACTTCAACGTGCTCGACACGCGGCAGATCGCCGACACCATGTCGGGCACCACGCAGGTGATGACCATGCTGCTCGGCGCCGTCGCGGCGGTGAGCCTGGTCGTCGGCGGCATCGGCATCATGAACATCATGCTGGTCAGCGTCACCGAGCGCACGCGCGAGATCGGCGTGCGGCTGGCGATCGGCGCACTCGAGCGCGAGGTGCTGATGCAGTTCCTCGTCGAGGCGGTCGTGCTCGCCTCGCTGGGCGGGCTGATCGGCATCGTGCTGGCCACCGGCGCGTCGATCGCGCTGGCGCAGCTGATGCAGATCCCCTACGCCTTCGATGCGTCGATCAACCTGATGTCCTTCGTGTTCTCGGCCGCGATCGGCGTGGTGTTCGGCTACGTGCCGGCACGCCGGGCCGCGCGGCTGGACCCGATCGACGCGCTGCGCCACGAGTGACGCGGCGCGCGCATTGCGCGTGCATCGTGCACTTAGCGGTCGTAGGCGGCGACCGACTCGGCCGGCGTGATGTTCGCCGCCTGGACGCGCGACCAGTCGACCTGGGCGGACAGATCGGAAAGGCTCGACGGCGGCGCGACGGCGGCGCCAGCGGCCGGCCGATCGGCCGGGTGCGTGACGGCGCTGGCATTGGACATCACCGCGGCGATCGCGATGGCGGCGAAACCGATCGCGATGCCGACGCGCGCGGAGCGCGGGGTGGCCGACGGGGTGGGCTGGCTGGTTTGCATGACGACGTCCATTCTTTGACCTTGTTCGTTGATTGCCGCAACGCTGTCCCGCCGCGGTGTCGCCATTGCACGCCGGCGCCGCCGGTCGTGGTGGGGCATGGTTCACAGCCCGAGGCGGCCCCGCCCGACCACTCCCCGAAACACGGGGAGCAGGCCGTGCGGAGCGCACGGCGCCCCGAGAGCGCTCGCTACCGGCGCGGTGCGCCATCCGTCACAAGCGGGCGCGGCGCATGCGCAAAGTCACACCGGCCGGCGGCTTGATGCCAAGGCTTGCCCCCGACGGGCGATTGATCTACGCTGGCTTCGACCTTCCCGCCCAACCCCCTGGCGCAGGAGACGCGCCTCACCAAGGAGCGCGTCATGCCTCTCACTCCCAGCCCCACCGCCACCGACACCCGCGCCATCGAGCGCATCCGCACGCTGGCCCTGGTCGGCCAGTCGGCCTCGGGCAAGACCAGCCTCGCGGAAGCGCTGCTGCACAAGGCCGGCGCGATCGGCGCACCGGGCAGCCTGGAGCGCGGCACCACGGTCAGCGACTTCGACCCGATGGAGCGCCGCGCCCAGCATTCGCTGAACTCGGCGGTGATGCACTTCGAGCACGGCGGCACGCGCATCCACCTGCTCGACACGCCCGGCTACCCGGACTTCGTCGGCCAGTCGATGACCGCGCTCGAGGCGGTGGAGACCGCCGCGGTGGTGATCAACGCCAGCACCGGCATCGAGATGATGAGCACGCGCATGATGGCCTGGGCGGCCGAGCGCGGGCTGGACCGCCTCGTCGTCGTCAACAAGATCGATGCGCAGGGCGTCGACCTGCCGGCGCTGCTGGCGCAGATCCGCGAGGCCTTCGGCAAGGAGTGCCTGCCGCTGAACCTGCCGGCCGCCGGCGGCACCCAGGTGATCGACTGCTTCTTCAACACCAGCGGCGACAGCGACTTCGGCTCGGTGGCCGATGCACACCGCGCGCTGGTCGAGCAGGTGGTCGAGGTGGATGCCGGCTTTGTCGACCGCTACCTGAACGACGGCGACGTTGACCCGAAGGAACTGCACGCCCCGCTCGAGCAGGCGCTGCGCGAAGGCCACCTGATCCCGGTGTGCTTCGTCTCCGCGCGCAGCGGCGCCGGCGTGGCCGAACTGCTCGACGTCATCGAATTGCTGCTGCCGCACCCGGGCGAAGGCAACCCGCCGCAGTTCTACAAGGGAGAAGGCGAAGCCGCTGCGGAACTGCATGCCGACCCGGATCCGTCCAAGCACGTCATCGCCCATGTCTTCAAGGTGACCGTCGACCCGTACGTCGGCCGCATGGGCATCTTCCGCATCCACCAGGGCACGGTGACGCGCGACAGCCAGCTCTACATCGGCGACGGCCGCAAGCCCTTCAAGGTCGGGCACCTGTTCATGCTGCAGGGCAAGGAGCACGTCGAGGTGCCCTGCGGCGTGCCGGGCGACATCTGCGCCGTCGCCAAGGTCGACGAGATCCACTTCGATGCGGTGCTGCACGACGCTGCCGAGGACGACCACCTGCACCTCAAGCCCTTGCCCTTCCCGGTGCCGGTGCACGGCCTGGCGATCGAGCCCAAGCGGCGCGGCGACGAGCAGCGCATGTGGGAGATCCTCTCCAAGCTGGTTGATGAAGACCCATGCCTGAAGGTCGAGCATGTCGCGGTGACCAACGAGACGGTGGTCTACGGCCTGGGCGAGCTGCACCTGCGCACGCTGCTCGAACGCATGACCGAGGTCTACAAGTGCGAGGTGAACACACGCCCGCCGCGCATCGCCTACCGAGAGACCATCACCGCGCCGGCCGAGGGCCACCACCGCCACAAGAAGCAGAGCGGCGGCGCCGGGCAGTTCGGCGAGGTCTACCTGCGCATCGAGCCGCTGCCGCGCGGCGCCGGCTTCGAGTTCGTCGACCAGGTCAAGGGCGGCACCATCCCGACGCAGTTCATCCCCGCCGTCGAGAAGGGCGTGCGCCAGGCGCTGGACGCCGGCGTGGTCGCCGGCTATCCGGTGAAGGACGTGCGCGTGACCGTCTACGACGGCAAGTCGCACAGTGTCGACTCGAAGGACATCGCCTTCGCCACCGCCGGCCGCAAGGCCTTCGTCGACGCGGTGCTGAAGGCCAAGCCGATCGTGCTGGAGCCGATCGTCAAGGTCGAGATCCACGCGCCCGAGCCGGCGATGGGCGACATCACCGGCGACCTGTCCGCCAAGCGCGGGCAGGTCAGCGGCACGCAGGCCCTGATGGGTGGTGCGATCGTCGTCAACGGGCAGGTGCCGCTGTCGGAGCTCAACGGCTACCAGGCGCGCCTGAACGGCATGACCGGCGGCCAGGGCCGCTACACGCTGGCGCTGAGCCACTACGAAGCCGTGCCGCCAGCCGTGCAGGCGCAGCTGGCCGGCCAGTTCAAGCCGCGCGAAGAGGAGTAGCCGCCGGTTTGATGCAGCGCAGAGATCGGCAGTGCCGCGCCCTTGAATCCACGCGCCTGGCCCCCTATCTCCTTGTCATCGGCGGCCGTCGGTCGCCTTGCTGACGAAGGAGGTTCACATGTTCTCTGTCCTGTCCCGTCCCGCTTCGCAACTCACCTCGCCCGTGTCGCGCGATCCGTTCAGCCTGGTCGACGCGATGTTCAACGACTGGGCCGGCCAGCGTGCTGCGCAGTCGCTGGTCTCGCGCGCCCGCCTCGACGTGACCGAGCGCAACGGCAACTACGAGGTGCGCGCAGAACTGCCCGGCGCGAAGAAGGAGGACATCAGCATCGAGATCGACGGTGCCTACGTCTCCATCGCCGCGAAGGTGAACACCCAGACCGAGCGCAAGTCCGGCGAGCGGGTGCTGTACAGCGAGCGCAGCCACGAGTCGTACGCGCGCTCGTTCGAGTTGCCGCAGGCGGTGGACGCCAGCGCCTCGGACGCGAAGTTCGAGGACGGCGTGCTGACGCTGACGCTGCCGAAGAAGGACGCGCCGAAGTCGACGCGCGTGGCAGTGCGCTGAGCCCTGTGGGCGGCTACAGGTCGCCCAGCGGCATCGTCGCCGGGAAGCCCTGGCCCGTGTCCGGGCCACGGGGCGAGCCGGCGGCGCCGCCGCGAACGCGCAGCTTGTCGAGTTCGTCGTAGGCCTCGGTGAGGTGCCGCGCCAGCTTCTCCTGCTCGGCGCGGTGTTCGGCGCCGAGCCGCTCGATGCGCGCGGCCATCTCGGCCTGCAAGGCGGTCACGTCGCGCCTGGCGCGCGACTCGGCAGCGGCCGCTGCAGCCTGTGCTCGCGAGACTTCCTCGCGAAGTGCTGCCTCGGCACGCTCGAGACGTGCCGCCGCGCCTCCCGCTCCCCTGCCGCGCGCCAGCATCGCGCCGGCTGCGGCGCCGACGATCGCTGCAACAGCCGCAACGGCGAGCGTGATGGCCATGTCCATGTTCATTCCCCTGCACCAGCGAGCAGGGTATCCATTCCCGAGCGGCAAAACTGAACGGTTAGACGTCTGCGTGACGAATTTCTGATCGCCATCATCGAAAACGACAAGGCGCGCCTGGTCAGGCTGCGCGCGGCTTCACGCAGGCCGCCGCCTGCTTGGCGCGCTGCCGTGCCACGTCGACATCGTCGTGCCGGGCCAGCGCCACGCCCATGCGGCGCTTGACGAAACTCTCCGGCTTGCCGAACAGCCGCAGCTCGGTGCCGGGCACCGACAGCGCAGCCTCGACGCCGTCGAAGACGATGCCCTGCGCATCGACGCCGCCGTAGATCACCGCGCTGGCGCCCGGGCTCTTCAGCGTGGTGTCCACCGGCAGGCCGAGGATGGCGCGGGCGTGCAGCTCGAACTCGTTCTGCCACTGCGTGGTCATTGTCACCATGCCAGTGTCGTGCGGGCGCGGCGAGACCTCGCTGAACCAGACCTGGTCGCCCTTGACGAACAGCTCGACGCCGAACAGCCCGAGGCCGCCGAGGTCGTCGGTCACCGCTTCGGCGATCAGCCGCGCGCGCTCCAGCGCCGCCTCGCTCATCGGCTGCGGCTGCCAGCTCTCGACGTAGTCGCCGCTGACCTGCACATGGCCGATGGGATCGCAGAAGTGCGTCTGCACGCCGCCGCGTGCGTCCACTGCGCGCACGGTCAGCAGCGTGATCTCGTAGTCGAAATCGATGAAGCCTTCGACGATCACGCGGCCCTTGGCCACCCGGCCGCCGGCCATCGCGTAGTCCCAGGCCTTTCGCACGTCGTCAGGCCCGTCGATCTTGCTCTGGCCCTTGCCGGAGCTGCTCATCACCGGCTTGACGATGCAGGGATAGCCGATACCGCCGTCGATGGCCGCCTGAAGTTCCTCCAGCGAGTCGCAGAACTGGTAGGGGCTGGTGGGCAGGCGCAGGGTCTCGGCGGCCAGGCGGCGGATGCCCTCGCGGTCCATCGTCAGCCGCGCGGCACGCGCGGTCGGGATCACCCGCACCAGGCCCTGCGCCTCGAGCTGCTCGAGCATCGGCGTGGCGATCGCCTCGATCTCCGGCACCACCAGCATCGGCCGCTCGGCCTCGATCAGCGCCTTGAGCTGCGCCGGGTCGCTCATCGTGATGGTGCGCGCGTGATGCGCCACCTGCTGGCCGGGCGCATTGTCGTAGCGGTCCACCGCGATGGTTTCGACACCCAGGCGCTGCAGCGCGATCAGCACCTCCTTGCCGAGTTCGCCGCTGCCCAGCAGCATGACCTTGGTGGCGGTGGGTGACAGGGGGGTGCCGAGCGTCGTCATGGTGTGAAGCCTTTCGAAATCGGCGTGGATTGTCTCGCGGCCGTCTTGCACCGAGCCTGCTCAAGGCCCCTTTATCATCGAGGCATGACTCCCGGTGTGCGCGACGTCGCCCAGATCCGCCTCGACAACGCCCTGCTGCTGTTCGAGGAGTTCGTGCAGGCCACGGTGAAACATCCCGATGCGGCGACGCTGCGCGGCCTGGAGCGGCGCTTCGCCGAGCGGCTGCAGATCCAGCCGAGCTACTGGAGCCAGATCAAGGGCCGCTCGCGGCAGATCGGCGAGCGCCTGGCGCGCCAGTTCGAGGTGCTGTGCCACAAGCCGCCGGGCTGGATGGACCAGCCGCATGGCGCTGGCGTGGCCGCGGCGGCCCAGGCGCCGGAGGAGCCGCCGCACAACATCCCGCAGGACGACGACGAACGTTTCATCGTCGGCCTGGTGCTGACCTACTACCGGCGCCACCCGCAGCGTGCACGCACGCGCCTGCTCGACCTGCTCGGCGAGGTGCTGGCCGCTTCGCCGTCGCCGCCCGCGCCACTGGCTGCCAAGACACCGGGCAAGCCCGCCGCCCCCGCACGCGACGACACCGCCGACCTGTGGGCGCGCACGCAGACCGGTGTGGCGCCGCTGAAACGCAAGCCTTGACCCCTAGATATAGGGATCTTGCCAAAGATAATCAATCCTTTATCATTCGGGCAAGTCGCGACAGCCGCCGCTGCCCGACGACACCCTCCGATCCACCCACCTTGCGCCCGATGACCCGTCCGATGTTCCCGACTGCAGCTTGTTCGCGCCGCCCCGCCGTGGCCGCGCCGGCGCTGTGGCAGGCCATCGCTGTGTGCCCCGTGCGTTCCGGATCCGATCCGGGCTGAAGCCGCCACTGCCGCTTCAGCCTTCGACGGCCCGGGATGCGCAAGCACCCGGGCCGTCGCACTTTCAGGCCCTCGTGGCCGCCGACCGAGGAGATGCCGACATGAAGATCACGCTGAAGACCCTCAAGCCCCGCAATCCGCTGGTGGCTGCCGCGCGCTTCCGTCGCGCCGGCATGCACGGCGCCGGCAGCCGCCTCTCGCGGCAGCAGGCCGACCAGGCACTGCGGCGCGAACTGACCCGGATGAAACAACACAGCCCCTGAATCAAGCGCGGCCCGAGCCGCGCCCTGGAGACCACCATGAGCCCGAAAGCCTCTCGCTGGAGCCCGCTCGCCGAACGGCCGCTGCACTCCACTTTCGCCCGCCACGCCGCCGCCGGCGTGCTGCGCAACGCCAGCGCTGCGCTGGCCCGCGTGGCACGGCGCCTCGCCGTCGGTTCGCGCCGCCCGCGCACCGACCCGCGGCTGGAGTTCTACGCCGAGGCCGGTGCACCGGAAGGTGCGCTGTACCTCGACGGCCAGTTGGTCGGCTGGCTGCACGGCGTGAAGCGCCTGTGATCACGGCCACGATGCCCACCGCGCGCCCCGGAGGTGAACAGCTTCCGGGGCGTTTTTCCGTCGGGCCCGGCAGGGTTCAGACCATCGCGAGCGCGCTGCGGCGCGTCGGCGGGGGAAAGCGTGCATCGATCTCGGCGAGATCCTGTGCCGTCAAGTACAGCAACGCGGCCGCGAAGTTCTCGCGCAGATGCGCCTCGCGCACCGCCTTCGGAATCGCCATCACGCCGGGCTGCTGCATCGCCCAGGCCAGCGCCACTTGCGAGGCCGTGGCCCCGTGCCGGCGCGCCACCGTGGCCAGCGCCGCGTCGCCGGCCAGCCGGCCCTGGTCGATCGGGCAGTAGGCCATCAGCGGCATGCGGTGGCGCTGCAGCCAGGGCAGCAGTTCGAAACCGGCGCCGCGCTCGCCCACCGAGTAATAGACCTGGTTGGCCACGCAGGCGGCGCCACCGTCCACCGCCAGCAGTTCCTCCATGTCGGCGACGTCGAAGTTGCTGACGCCCCAGCGCGCGATGTGGCCCTGGGTCATCAGCGCTTCGAAGCCCGCGACCGTCTCGGCCAGCGCATGCTCGCCGCGCCAGTGCAGCAGGTAGAGGTCGATGCGATCCAGCCCGAGGCGCCGGCGGCTGCGCTCGCAGGCGGCGCGCACGCCGGCACGGCTGGCGCTGTGCGGGTAGACCTTGCTGACGACGAACACCTGGTCGCGCGTGACGGTGCCCGCACGCATCGCCTCGGCCAGCGCCTGGCCGACCACCTCCTCGGCACCGCCTTCGCCGTACATCTCGGCGGTGTCGATCACGCGGTAGCCGATCTCGAGCGCCAGCCGCACGGCAGCCACCTCGGCGGCGCGCGAACGGGCCGACTCGCCCATGCGCCAGGTGCCCAGGCCGAGCGAGGGCCAAGTCGATCCATCGGCAAAGCGGACTTGCTGCATGAGTGCACTCTCCTGACGCGATACTGCATGGTAGGCGGCTCGGCCGCGCCCGACGAAAGGACCTCTCATGCCGCTGCGACTGCACATCACCCGCAATGACCTCCACGCCATCCGCTGGGTGGAGTCTGCGGCCCGCCCGCTCGCCGACGGCGAGGTCCGCTTCCGCGTAGACGACGTGGCGCTGACCGCCAACAACATCACCTACGCCGCCTTCGGCGACGCGATGCACTACTGGGACTTCTTCCCCAGCGGCGATGCGGCCACCGGCTGCCTGCCGGTGTGGGGCTTTGGCACGGCGATCGAGTCGCGTCATGAGGCGGTCGCGGTTGGCGAGCGCTTCTACGGCTACTGGCCGCTCGGCGACGAACTGATCGTGCAGCCGGCACGCGCCAACCCGCGCGGCTTCGTCGACGGCGCCGAACATCGCCACGCGCTGCATGCGCTCTACAACCACTACGCGCGCTGCAGCGCCGATGCCGGCTACGACGCCGCGCACGAGGCCGAACAGGCGCTGCTGCGGCCGCTGTTCACCACCTCGTTCCTGATCGACGACTTCATTGTCGACAACGCCGGCTTCGGCGCGGCCCAGGTGCTGCTGTCCAGCGCCTCGAGCAAGACGGCCTACGGCACCGCCTTCTGCCTCGCGCAGCGGCGGGGCCAGCCGGGCGCGCTGCGCATCGTCGGGTTGACCTCGGCCGCCAACGTCGCCTTCACGAAGGCACTCGGCTGCTATGACGAGGTGCTGGCCTACGATGCCCTGCCCGGCGCCCTCGACGCCGCGACCCCCGCGGTCTACGTCGACTTCAGCGGCAGCGCCGGCCTGCGCCGCACCATCCACGAGGCCTTCGGCGAGCGGCTGCTGCACAGCTGCTCGGTCGGCGGCACGCACTGGACCGACCTGTTGGCCAAGGGCGGCAACCGCGACCTGCCCGGGCCGCGGCCCACACTCTTCTTCGCGCCGGCACAGGCCAGCAAGCGCATGGAGCAATGGGGGCCTGCCGGCCTGCAGCAGCGGCTCGGCGCCGCCTGGGTCGAGTTCATGAAGCCGGTGACGAGCGCGCAGCCGCCGTGGCTGAGTGTGGTGACGCACCGTGGCCCGCAGGCGGCCGAGGCGGTCTATCGCGCGCTGCTCGATGGCCACGCGGCGCCGCAGGACGGTCACATGCTTTCGCTCGCCGAATGAGCGAAGCGATCGTCACGCTGGACGCGGTCGACAAACGCTTTGCCACCGGCGTGCAGGCGCTGGCCGGCACGAGCCTCGCCGTACAGCCCGGCGAGTTCGTCACCTTGCTCGGCCCCTCGGGCTGCGGCAAGAGCACGGTGCTGCGCTTGGCGGCCGGGCTGGACAGCGCCAGTGCCGGGCGAGTCGACTCGCCGGCGCTGCGCGACGGCGAGGCGCGCACCGCCTTCGTGTTTCAGGAGCCGACGCTGATGCCCTGGGCCAGTGTGTTCGACAACGTCTGGCTGCCGCTGCGCCTGGCCGGCACGGGTCGTGCCGAAGCACGCGAGCGCGTCCTTGCCACGCTCGCCGCGGTGTGCCTGGCGGACTTCGCCAATGCCTTCCCGGGCGAACTCTCCGGCGGCATGAAGATGCGCGCATCGATCGCCCGCGCGCTGGTCACCAGGCCGCAGTTGCTGCTGATGGACGAGCCCTTCGCCGCGCTCGACGAGATCACGCGGCAGAAGCTCAACGCCGACCTGCTCGAGGCCTGGCGCGCGCAGTCGCTGGCGGTGCTGTTCGTCACCCACAGCGTCTACGAGGCGGTGTTCCTCAGCCAGCGGGTGCTGGTGATGAGCGCCCGGCCGGGGCGGGTGGTCGCCGAGGTGATCATCGACACGCCGCCGCAGCGCGATGCGGCCTTCCGCACTTCGGCGGTCTACCTCGAGGCCTGCGCGAGCCTGGCGCGCGCGCTGGCGGCCGCGCACACGCACCCCGCGGCCGCATGAAGCAGCGCCTGCTGCCACTGCTCACACTGGCCGCACTGCTGCTCGGCTGGGAAGCGCTGGTGCGCGTCGCGCAGATTCCGCACTACACGCTGCCCGCACCCTCGCTGGTGCTGCAGACGCTGTTCGCCAACTTCGGCTCGCTGGCCGGCAGCTGGTGGTTCACGCTGAAGATCACCTTCGGCGCGCTGGCGCTGGCCTGTGCCGGTGGCGTATTGATCGCCTCGGTGTTCGCGCTGTCGCGCACGGCGGAAGCGGCGCTGCTGCCGATCGCGGTGGTGCTGCAGGTCACGCCCATCGTCGCGATCGCGCCGCTGATCCTGATCTACGTCGAGAGCACCACCGCGGCGCTGCTGCTGTGCGCCTGGATCGTCGCCTTCTTCCCCATCCTGTCGAACACGGTGATCGGCCTGCGCGCCGCCGACCCGAACCTGCGCGACCTCTACCGCCTCTACCGCGCCACGCCCTGGCAGCGACTGCGCCTGCTGCTGGTGCCCAGCGCGCTGCCCTACTTCATCGCCGGGCTGAAGGTGTCCGGCGGGCTGAGCCTGATCGGCGCGGTGACGGCGGAGATGGTCGCCGGCGCGGCCGGCCGTGAGACCGGCTTGGCCTCGCGCATCCTCGAGGCGAGCTTCCGCAGCGAGACGCCGAAGATGTTCGCCGCGCTGCTGCTGCTGGTGCTGACCGGCGTGCTGATCTTCTGGTCATTCGAGGCGCTGTCGCGCAAGCTGCTCGGCCGGTGGCATGCTAGCGAGCGACCCGACTGAGGAGCCTGCCCATGATCCGCCGCCCCACGCTGCTGCTCGCCACGCTGGTGACGCTGAGCACCGCGCCCGCCTTCGCGCAGGACAAGGTCATCTTCGCCACCAACTGGAAGGCGCAGGCCGCGCACGGCGGCTTCTACCAGGCGCTGGCCGACGGCACCTACAGGAAGTACGGCCTGGACGTGACCATCCAGCCCGGCGGCCCGCAGGTCAACAACCGGCCGCTGCTGCCGGCCGGGCGCATCCAGTTCCTGATGACCGGCAACCTGCTGCACAACTTCGACAACGTGAAGAACGGCGTGCCGACCGTCGTCGTCGCGGCGATGTTCCAGAAGGACCCGCAGGCGCTGATCGCCCACCCGGGCCAGGGCTACGAGAAGTTCGAGGCCTTGAAGACCGCACCGACCGCACTGATCGCCAAGGACGGCCAGTTCTCCTGGTGGCAGTGGCTGAAGGTCACGCACGGCTTCAAGGACGAAGCGCTCAAGCCCTACAACTACAACCTCGGCCCCTTTCTCGCCAACACCAAGGCGATCCAGCAGGGCTACTCGGTGGCCGAGCCGATCTACGTCGAGAACCAGGGCAAGTTCAAGCCCGTCGTGCACCTGCTGGCCGACCACGGCTTCTCGACCTATTCGACGGTGATCGAGACGCGCCTGGACACGGTGAAGAACCAGCCCGATCTCGTTCAGCGCTTCGTCGACGCCTCCATCCTCGGCTGGGTCAACTACCTCTACGGCAACCGCACCGCGGCCAACGCGCTGATGATCAAGGACAACCCCGAGATGAGCGAAGCCGAGCTAGAGGCCTCGACAGCGCTGATGAAGCAGCAGGGCATCGTCGACTCGGGCGAGTCGCTGGCCGGCGGCATTGGCGCGATGAGCGAAGGCCGCATCAGGGACTTCTACGCGCAGATGGTCAAGGCGGGTCTATACAAGCCGGGCGAGGTCGACCTGTCCAGGGTCGCGACCTTCCAGTTCGTCAACAAGAAGGTCGGCATGGACGTGAAGGCGAAGCTCGGCGGCAAGTGAGCACTCTCAAGCGCGGCGGCGGCGTGCCGATAACGGATCACGATCACTGAATCCGGGGCTGACCATGCCGGATCCGAACGAACTGCTGACCCGACCGCTGCGCGACCTCGATGCCTGGACCGAGCACTTCCGCCGTGCCGAGATCCCGGTGCTGGCGCAGACCGCCGAGGCGATCGAGGCGATGCGCGAGAACGAGGACGCGGTCGACGCCAACGGCATCGGCGAAATGGTCTCGGCCGATCCGCTGATGACGCTGAAGGTGCTGGCCTACGCGGCGACGCACCGGCCAGCGCGCGTGATCACCGACACCGAGACGGTCACCGCGACACTGGTGATGATGGGCATCACGCCCTTCTTCCGCGCCTTCGGGCGGCAGCCGGCGATCGAACAGAACCTGGCTGGTGTGCCCGAGGCGCTGGCCGGACTGAGCGACGTGATCCGCCGCGCGCACCGCGGCGCGACCTTCGCACTGGCCTTTGCGGTGCACCGCATGGACCCGGACGCGCCGCTGATCCACGAGGCCGCGCTGTTGCACGACTTCGCCGAGATGCTGCTGTGGTGCCATGCGCCGGCGCTGGCACTGCAGATCCGCGCGGCCCAGCTGGCCGACCCGTCGCTGCGCTCGGCGACGATCCAGAAGCAGGTGCTCGGCATCGATCTGCACGACCTGCAGCAGGCGCTGATGAAGGCCTGGCGGCTGCCTGAGATGCTGCGTCGCATCAGCGACGACCGCCACGCCGAGCAGGCCAACGTGCGCAACGTGCTGCTCGCAGTGCGACTGGCGCGCCACACGGCGCAGGGCTGGGACAACGCCGCCCTGCCCGACGACGTGGCCGACATCGCCGCGATGCTCAACCTCTCGCCGGCCTCGGCCCTGCAGTTCGTGCGCAGCGTCGAGGCCTGAACTCTCCTCGCCCCTGTGGCGCTGCGGCGCCAGCGGTGTGAAGATGTCACGCGAGTGCGCCGATGCCGCTGGCAGTCAGGTGTGGCACTGGAGATAGTCGCGCTCGTTCACGAACACGAGCCGCAGCCGACCGGCATCGCGGCCGACTTCAACGAGGAGAGACTGACATGAAAGCAACCATCGCCGAGTTCTTCGGCACGTTCTGGCTGGTGCTGGGCGGGTGTGGCAGCGCGGTGCTGGCCGCGGCGTTCCCCGAGGTGGGCATCGGCCTGACCGGCGTGTCGCTGGCCTTCGGCCTGACGGTGGTGACGATGGCCTATGCGATCGGCCACATCTCGGGCTGCCACCTGAACCCGGCGGTGTCGATCGGCCTGTGGGCCGGCGGCCGCTTCGAGGCCGGCAAGCTGCTGCCCTACATCGCCGCACAGGTGCTGGGCGCCGTCGTCGCC
>NZ_CALRZC010000210.1:0-15082 GCF_943372545.1 Variovorax sp. YR752
GGTCGGTGTCGCGCTCGGTGATGACGGCCTTCTCGGCGTAGCACAGGCGGCTCAGCGCCTGCCGGCTGCGCTGGCCGTAGGGCTGCGCTTTCTCGGGCGCGTCGATGGCGGCGATGCGCACCTTGACCTGCTCGTACGCGCCGCTGCGGCCGCAACGCGCGGTGAGCGTGTCGCCGTCGCTCACGCCGACGACGAGGCAGGTGCGCGGCGACGCGGCGTGGGTCAGCAGCGGGAGCAAAAGGCCGAGGGACAGAAGCAGGAAGACGGGGCGAAGGCGCATGCGAGAAGGGAACGGAACACGGGGCCGGGAATGGCCGACGATTCTCGGCGCGAAGTGCGCGCGCCGCCCTTCGGATGCATTTGTTTTCGTCTTCGTTTCAGCGCGCGGCGGGTGCGCCCGTCGACTTGCGCACCACCAGCTCCGGCCGCAGCACCACGGTGGAGGCCGACAGCGCCTGCCCGTCGATTTCGGCGAACAGCATCTCGGCCGCGCGCCAGCCGAGTTCACGGTGCGGCAGGCGGATGGTGGTGAGCGGCGGATCGACCATGTCGACCAGCGGCATGTCGTTGTGGCCGGTGACCGAGATGTCCTTCGGCACGCGCAGGCCGGCCTCGCGCAGCGCGTCGTAGGCGCCCAGTGCCACGAGGTCGTTGCAACAGACCACGGCCTGCGGCGCGGCACCGGCCGCAAGCATCTGCTTCATCGCGACCGCGCCCGCCTCGCGGCTGTAGCTCGTGCACTCGACGATGCGGGCCGGCTTCATGCGGTGGTCGCGCAAGGCCTGCTCCACGCCCAGCAGGCGGCCCACGCCGGTCGGGATGTTCTGCGGCCCCGCAAGGTGCGCAATGCGCTTGTGGCCCAGGCCCACGAGGTGATCGACCGCGAGCTTCATCGCCAGCCGGTCGTCGCTCACCACGGCGGGCAGGCGGCCGGTTTCGTCGGCGCGGTTGACCAGCACGGACTTCATGCCGGCCTTGGCGACGAAGTCGACCAGCGGATCGTCGCGCGTGGCGGTGGCCAGGATCACGCCGTCCACACGCTGCGCCAGCATGCGTTCGAGCACCGGCCGCGCGAGCGCCGGGTCGACCACGTTGGTGACGAACACGAAGTAGCCGCGCGCAGCCGCGCTGGCCTCGATGCCTTGCAGGATCGGCGGGAACACCGCGTTGGTGATGTCGGGCACCAGCACGCCGATGGTGTGGGTGCGGCCCGTGCGCAACGCTGAGGCCGCACGGTTGGGCCGGTAGCCCAGGCGCTGCGCGGCCTCCTCGACCACGCGCAACACCTCGTCGCTGATCAGCGAGCGCTTCTCGGGGCTGAGCGCGCGCGACACGGTCGACACATGCACGCCGGCGGCGCGGGCGACGTCGCGGATGGTGACGGGGCTGGAAGACGGCTGAGCGCTCATTGGTGCAAACGATTGTTGGGCATCCGAAGGGCCATGGCGGGCGAATTCCCATTCTGGCACCTCGGATACCCACCATTTTACTTTTCCGAAATTTGACTTACTATCATGCAAACGATTGCAAAGACCCTCCATGAACATCGCCACCTCCCCCGATTCGGTGCTCGGCTTCGCGCTCGACGCCATGCAACGCACGCCCGATCCGCGGCTGCGCACCGTGATGGACGCGCTCACGCGCCACCTGCATGCCTTCGTCCAGGAGGTGAAGCTCACCGAGGAAGAGTTCGAGCAGGCGCTCGAATTCATCGTCGCCATCGGCCACGCCACCGGCGAGACCAAGAACGAGGTGGTGCTGGCGGCCGACATCCTCGGCGTGTCGACCGTGGTCGCGCTGCAGAACAACCAGGACCCGCACGGCGAATCGCCGGCCGCCCTGCTCGGTCCCTTCTGGCGCGCCAACTCGCCGGCCTGCGCAACGGGCGACAGCATCGCGCGCTCGGGCACGCCCGGCACGCCGCTCGAGGTGACCGGCACGGTGCGCGAACTGAGCGGGCAGCCGATGGCCGGCGTCACGGTCGACGTGTGGCAAGCCTCGCCGGTCGGGCTCTACGAGAACCAGGACCCGGAACAGGACGACATGAACCTGCGCGGGCGCTTCACCACCGACGCGCAAGGCCGCTTTCATTTCCGCAGCGTGCGCCCCGCCGGCTACCCGGTACCCACCGACGGGCCCTGCGGCGTGCTGCTGCGCGCGCAACAGCGCCACCCGAACCGGCCTGCGCACCTGCACTTCATGCTGAGCAAGCCGGGCCACAAGGTGCTGATCACGCAGGTGTTCGCCGACGACGACGAGAACCTGGAGAGCGACCCGACCTTCGGCGTGACGCGGCAACTGATCGGCTGCTTCGCGCTCGCGCCCGATGGACAGCGCGCCACGCTGCAGTACGACTTTCAGCTCGAGCCCGGCGAGATGAAGTTCCCCCGCCCACCGATCCCCTGACCTCCCCCATTCCCCAACGCCTCTTCATCCCATGAGCTTCGACCCCCAATCCCAACTCCACGGCAAGATCGCCGTCATCACTGGCGGTCTCGGCGCCATCGGCTACGCCACAGCCACGCGCCTGGCCGCGCTGGGCGCCACCTGCGTGCTGCTGCACCGCAGCGGCAACGACGGTGCCGCGCGCGCCGCCGCCCTGCCCTCGGACAGCGGCCAGCACCACGGCGCGATCCGCGCCGACATCGTCGACACACCGAGCCTGCAAGCCGCCGCCGCCGAGGTGAAGGCCGCGCACGGGCGCTGCGACATCCTGGTCAACAGCGCGGGCCACACGCAGCCCATTGCGGCCGGCGACCTCGACGCGCTGACGGACGAACTCATCGACGACCTGCTGCGCGCCAACTTCCGCGGCGTGTTCGCCACCATCCGCGCCTTCGCGCCGATGCTCAAGGCCACGGGCGATGGGCTGGTGGTCAACATCTCGTCCATCGCCGGCTTCACGGGCGTGGGCAGCAACCTCGCGTATGTCGCGGCCAAGGCCGGGCTCGACGTGGTGGGCGACGCGCTGGCCAAGGCGCTGGCGCCCGCGGTGCGCGTGGTGTCGGTGTCGCCGGGCGCGGTCGAGTCGGGCTTCGTGCCCGGCCGCGGCGCGGAGTTCGCGAACAAGATGGCGAGCACCACGCCGCTCGGACGCATCGGCAAACCCGACGACGTGGCCGCTACCGTGGAAGCGCTCGCCACCACGCTGCGCTTCGTCACCGGCACGCGCATCGTGGTCGACGGAGGGCGCCACCTGTGAACAACCCAAAGACGCTCATCACCTGCGCGGTCACGGGCAACCTCGTGAAGCCCGAGCAGACGCCGCACCTGCCGATCACGCCGGTGCAGATTGCCGACGAATGCCTGGCCGCCGCCGAAGCCGGCGCGAGCCAAGTGCACATCCACGTGCGCCACCCCGAGACCGGCAAGCCCTCGATGGAGGTCGATCTGTACCGCGAGGTGGTCGACCGCATCCGCCGCGAGAACCGCGAGCTCATCGTGAACCTCACGACGGGGCCGGGCGGTCGCTTCATTCCGAGCGAGGACGACCCGAAGATCGCCGCGCCCGGCACCACGTTGCTGCCGCCCGAGAAGCGCGTGGAACACATCGCGCTCATCCGGCCCGACGTGTGCTCGCTCGACCTCAACACCATGAACTCCGGCCCCGACGTGGTGATCAACACGCCGAAGAACGTGCGCCGCATGGCCAAGGTGATGCGCGAGGCCGGCGTGAAGCCCGAGCTGGAGATCTTCGACTCGGGCGACATCCACCTGGCGCTGGACCTCATCGCTGACGGCACGCTCGACGGCCCCGCCATGTGGACCTTCGTGCTCGGCGTGAAGTACGGCTTTGCGCCGACGCCCGAGACGCTGCTCTATGCGCGCAACCTGCTGCCGCGCGGCGCCTTCTGGAGCGCCTTCGGCATCGGCCGCACGGAGTTCCCCATCGTCGCGCAGTCGTGGCTGCTGGGCGGCCACGTGCGCGTGGGCATGGAAGACAACATCTACCTCGAGAAAGGCGTGCTGGCCGAGAGCAACGCGCAGCTCGTGGCAAAGGCGCGCGACATCCTGCGCAGCCTGGGCGGCGACGTCGCCAACCCGCGCGAGGCCCGCGCGATGCTGGGACTGGCCGACACCCGCACCGTTCAAGGAGCCGCACGATGAGCGCCCTCCTTCATGAACCGCGCGCACTGCGCGTGAACAGCAAGGCCGCCAACCTCGAGGCGCTGCACCTGGACGCCGCGCCGCAACCCGAGCCCGCGGCGCCATCGGGCCATGCCGTGGTGCGCGTGGCCGCCGCCGCCGTGAACCCGAGCGACGTGAAGGCCGCGCTGGGCCTCATGCCGCAAGCTGTCTGGCCGCGCACGCCGGGCCGCGACTTCGCGGGCACCGTCGTGAGCGGGCCGGCGGATTGGATCGGCCGCGAGGTCTACGGCTCGGGCGGCGACATCGGCATCACGCGCGACGGCTCGCATGCACGCTACCTCGTGCTGCCCGAAGCCGCCCTGCGCGCCAAGCCGAAGGGCATCTCGATGGACGAGGCCGGCGCGGTGGGCGTGCCCTTCGTCACGGCCTACGAGGGCTTTCGGCGCAGCGGCATGCCGCAGGCGGGCCAGACGGTGCTGGTGCTGGGCGCCAACGGCAAGGTCGGGCAGGCGGCGGTGCAGCTCGCCGCGCAGGCCGGTGCGCGCGTGATCGCGGTGCAGCGCGGCCCCGGGCCCTTCGCCGGGTTCGCGAGCGCGCCGGTCGACGTGGTCGACGCGCGCCACCACGCCGATGTGGGCGCGCAGGTGCGCGAGCTCACCGACGGGCGCGGCGCGCACATCGTCTACAACACCGTGGGCAGCGCCTACTTCGAGGCCGCCAACAAGGCGATGGCCAAGGGGGCCACGCAGATCTTCATTGCCACGCACGACCGCGCGGTGCCCTTCGACATCTTCGCGTTCTACCGCGGCATGCACACCTACGTGGGCATCGACTCGCTGGCGATGGACTGCGTCGCCTCCACCGCGCAGCTCGACGCGATGCGCGAGGGCTTCGAGCGCGGCACGCTGAAACCCTTTCCCGTGGCACGCCACTTTGCGCTCGACGAAGCGATCGACGCCTACCGGCTGGTGCTGTCGGGCAGCACCGACCGCGTCGTGCTGCGCCCCTGAACCGAGAGAAGGAACATCGCCATGCACGTCACCCGTTTCAGCGAGGCACCGCACTACGAGGCGCCCAACCACTTCGACATGCGCTGCCTGCGTCTGCAGGGCAAGGAAGCCGGCCCCTCCACGCAGATGTGGATGGGCATGAGCCAGATCCTGCCCGGCGGCCACACCGGGCTCGACGGCTCGCCGATGGAAAAGCTCTACCTCGTGCTCGAGGGCGAGCTGCACATCGTCGGCGAACTCGAGGGCGCGCACCAGGAAGACGTGCTCCAGCCCTACGACAGCTGCCGCTTCGCACCCGGTGAAAAGCGCCAGCTCGAGAACCGCAGCAACCGCCCGGTGCTGGTGGCGCTGGTGATGGCGAACGCACCGCCCGCCTAGCGCCCTCCTTTCCCAGTCAGTCATTCATCGCTCGCACCAACAAATCAACGGAGACAAGACGCATGAAGCAGACATTCCCCTGGAGCCGCCGACAGGCGCTCACGATCGCTGCGGCACTCGCGGCCTGTACGTTCGGCGGCGCGCATGCGCAAGGCACGTGGCCGGGCACGCAACCGATCAAGCTGGTCGTGCCCTTCACGGCGGGCAGCGGCACCGACATCGTCGCGCGCCTCGTGGCCGAGAAGCTCGGGCCCGCGCTGGGCACCAGCGTGATCGTCGACAACCGCCCCGGCGCGGGCGGCACGCTGGGTGCGGCCATCACCGCCAAGGCGCCGGCCGACGGCTACACGCTGCTGGTGCACTCAGCCGGCCATCTCGTGAACCCGTGGATCTACAAGGGCCTGTCGTACGACACGTTGAAAGACTTCACGGGCGTGACGCCGATGGCCAGCCTGCCCAACGTGCTGGTGACCGCGCCCTCGCACTTCACCGACGTGAAAGACCTCGTGGCCAAGGCAAAGGCCAAGCCCGGCGGTCTGAACTACGGCTCCGCGGGCAACGGCTCGGCCACGCACATGAATGCCGAGGTGTTCCGCCTCGCGGCCGGCGTCGATGCACAGCATGTGCCCTTT
The DNA here is from genome assembly GCF_943372545.1 of Variovorax sp. YR752. NCBI lineage: Bacteria > Pseudomonadati > Pseudomonadota > Betaproteobacteria > Burkholderiales > Comamonadaceae > Variovorax > Variovorax sp. YR752. The sequence goes on from NZ_CALRZC010000210.1 coordinate 6,110, forward strand.
CGCGGCACGCCCGAGGCCATGACCGAGGTGATGGCCGGGCGCGTCGACTGGTTCTTCGCGCCGATGGTGTCGGCGCTGCCGTTGATCAAGAGCGGCAAGCTGAAGGCGCTGGCCGTGGGCACCGCCGGTCGCTCGTCCGCCCTGCCCGACGCGCCCACCACGGTGGAGGCCGGCGTGCCGGGCTCGGCCTACCTGTTCTGGGTCGGCCTGTTCGCGCCCGCCAGGACGCCGCAGCCCGTGGTGGAGCGGCTGCAGGCCGAGGTCGCGAAGATCATGGTCGCGCCCGAACTGAAGGACCGACTGGAGAAGCTCGGCGCCGAACCCTTCACCATGCCCTCCGCGCAGTTCAACAAGTTCATCGCCGACGAGACCGCGAAGGCGCAGCAGGTGGTCAAGGCCGCAGCCATCAAGGTGGACTGACGGGGGGCGCCGCGCGACTCAGCGCAGCAGCCCCGCCAGCACCGGCACCAGCCCCGCACCACCGCCCAAGGCAGCAGCACCGGCGCCCCACGCCACGGCGCGTGGGCGGTACGGCAACAGCAGCGCCACCGGCAACGCACCCGCCGACAGAAAGCCCAGCCACGCGACCGTCCCGACCGAGGCGCCCCACGCCATCACACAGGGCACGACGGCTGCGGCCAGCAGCACCGCGCCGATCACGCGCAAACCCATGCGCCGGCGCGCGGGCACTTCGCGCCCACGCGTCAGCTGCTCGTGGTGCCGGTCCATGGCAAAGCTCAGGCACGACATGCCCGCATACGCCAGCGCAAGGCCAAGCAACGAAGCCCACACCGTCGTCATCGCGTCACCTTCCGCAGCAGATGACGCAGCGCGCCGAGCGCCGCAAGGCCGAAGGCCACGACACCCAGTTCGACGCCGAGGCTTTCCCAATCACTGCGCAACAGCTGCGCCAGCAGGTGATCGCCCGTGGTCACGAAGTTGAGCACCGGCAGCAGCAGGCACAGCGCAGCCAGCGCACCGAGCTGCTCGCGCCACGCGCGCGCCGGCTGGCGCACGAAGGCATGCACCAGCGCCAGTGCCCACAGCGCGAAGAAGACTTGCAGCTCGCGGTCGGCGCGGTGCCCGATGCCGACCGGCACCAGCCGGTTGGCCCACAGGTAACCCACGCAGGCAATGGCCAGCCCGGCGATGGCCGCGACGTTCAGCGCCTCGACCAGCCGGTAGACCCGCGCGGTCGCGCCACCGAACTCGCCGAGGTGTTTCTGGCGGCGCTTGACGATGAACAGCACGGCGCCCGAACCCATCATCGCGGTGCCCGCGAGCCCGCACAAAAAGTAGAGCCACTTCATCGGCCAGCCGCCGAAGGTGACCATGTGCAGCCCGCTCATGGCCGACTGCGCGAGCATGGCCGCGCCGCCGTCCGCGGCGCCCGGCAGACGCACGCGCTGTACCTCGCCGGTGGCGGCCGAGAACTGCACCATGCCGGTGGTGGCGCTGAGCCGGCGCGCGGACTCATCGTCGCCGTTCCATCCGTACACGCCAATGCGCGCACCCGCGTCGCCCGGGTGATCGATGACGACTGCGCGCACGGGTTGGCCCATGCGTTCCTGGCCGCGCGCGGCAAACGATTCGAGCACCGGCACGGGCATCGCGCGGCCGGTGGCGGCGGGCTTGTCGCTGTCGCCCAGCTCGGACACGAAGCGCACCTGCGCCGCCGGGCCCGTGCCGTAGTGCAGCACCTTGGGGGCGGGCATGAAGCTGGTGCCCGAAATCACGAGGCCGGTGTAGGCGATCATGAACTGGAAGGGCAGCGTCAGCACCGCCACGGCGTTGTGCGCGTCGAGCCAGCTGCGCTGGCCTTTCTTGGGCCGGAAGGTGAAGAAGTCCTTGAAGATGCGCTTGTGCGTGATGACGCCCGACACCAGCGCCACCAGCATCGCCATCGCGGCGATGCCGACGATCCACAGGCCGACGGTGCCGGCGTGCAGCTCGTAGTGAAAGTCGACGAAGTGGTGGCCACCCAGCGTGGCGCGCGCCGCGTGGCCGCCGTCTTCCGTCAGCAGCTTGCCGGTGGCGGGGTCGAGCGCGACGCCCGCGTACTGCCGGTTGGCGTCGAACCAGAACACGCGCAGCTCGCCGCCGCCCTGCGCGTCCGAAGGCCACAGCTCCCACATCGAGGCGCCCGGGTGGTGCTCGGCCATGTAGGCCATGCCCCAGGCCAGGCGTTGCGCGCGGTCGCCCGTGGGCTCGCCCTTCTCTTGCTTGGCCGCCGCGGCGGCTTCCTCGGCGTGGTGCTCCGGGGTCATCCAGTGGGTGATGGGCTCGTCGAACACGGCCAGCGTGCCGGTGAGGAACACCGCGAACAGCAGCCACGAGAACCACAGGCCGCACCAGGTGTGCAGCCAGGCCTGGGCCTGGCGAAAGCCGCCTTGCGACGGCGCCTTGGTTGTCTTCGTGCTCATGCGCCGCCTCCCGCGCCGCGCAAGGCCAGGCCCAGCCCGGCCAGCACCACGGCCGGCAGCAGCAGGCCGGCCCAGGCGCGCGGCAGCGACACGGGCGCGAACGCCCAGATCACGGCGACGGTGTAGACCGCGAAGCTGAACTGCATGCCCCCGAGCGCAGCCTCGGCGGGGCCGGCCGGTAGCACGGCGGCCAGAAAGACGGCGGCGGCCGAGGCCAGCGCGTAGCCGCCGAACACGGCGGCCGCGACGCGGGACAGCAGCCGCAGGGCGGGAGAAAAGGAGGAAGAGCGGGTGTTCATCGGGGACGGGGGCCGGGAAAACGGGGCACGGAAATGCGCCCCTCCCCTACATGACAAACGAGAACGAAAAAAGGGTCATGCCCCCCGCTTTTTTCCGGTCAGAACGCGTAACTGAGCGTCGCCACCGCGTTGCGCGGCGTGCCGAAGTAGGCCTGCCCGTCGATGTTGCTGTAGTACTTCTTGTCGAACAGGTTCTCGATGTTCAGCTGCAGCGCCAGCTTGGGCGTGAAGGCGTAGCGCGCCATCAGGCTCACGACCGCGCGCGAGCCTTGCTGGTAGCGCAGGTCGACGTCGCCCACGCTGTACGCGTGGTAGGTGCGGTTCTGCCAGTTGACGCCGCCGCCCAGCGTGAGCCGGTGCCACTCGCCGGGCAGCCGGTAGGTGGTGAACAGCGTGGCCTGCGTGGTCGGCATGGCGGTGTTGATGCGGTCGCCGTTGCCTTCGCGGCCCAGCGTGCGCGCAATGCCCGCGCTCAGCTGCCAGCCCGGGGCCAGCTCGCCCGACACCTGCAGCTCGATGCCCTTGCTGGTCACGCCGCGCGCGCCGTAGTAGGCGCCTTCGCTCGAGTTGGGCACGAGCCTGGTGCCGTCGCGCTGCGCCACGTTCTCCTGCTCGGCGCGGAACACGGCAATCGAGGTGTTGAGCTTGCCGTTGAAGTGCTCGCCCTTGAGGCCGATCTCGTAGCTCTTGCCGGTCACCGGGTCGAGGTAGGCGCCGCTGGCGTCGCGGTAGTTCTGCGGCTGGAAGATGTCGGTGTAGCTCGCGTACACCGAGTAGTTCGGGCTCAGGTCGTACACCAGGCCCGCGTAGGGCGTGAACACCTCGTGCTTGCGCGTGGCCGGGGCGTCGGCGGTCAGGCGCGTGGAGCGCCAGCTGTTCTGCCGGCCGCCCACGATGAGCTTGAGCGAATCGGCCAGCGACAGGCGCGCGGCGCCGTAATAGCCGGTCTGGCGCGTCTTGGTGATGCCCGAAACCTTCAGCGGGTCCCAGGCCGGCTCGGGGTACGACGACGCATTCCAGTTGTAGAAGCTGCCGGTGTTGGGCAACGCACTGGTGCGCGGATGGCTGGCTTCCACGTAGCGCGACTGGCTGTTGGTGACGCCCACCACCAGTTCGTGCGTGCGGCCCAGCAACTTGAACGGGCCGGTGGCCTGCAGGTCGAGGCTGTTCTGGCGGAACTCGTGCTCGAAGTAGCCGGGCAGCGAGCCCAGGCCCCGACCGGTGAGGCGGTCGAGGCCGCCGAAGAGGTACAGCAGCTTGGCGTTCTGCTTGCTCTCGCGGTGCGAACCGTTGGCTTTGAGCTTCCAGCCGTTGTCGAACTGGTGCGTGAGGTTCGCGAAGGCCGTGGTGGTGGTCGTGTCCCAGTGGGTCCACGGCGTGCCGATGGTCTTGGAGCGGTCCCAGCGCGTGGCCGTGCCGTCGCTGAAGGTCAGCGGCAGCCCGCCCCAGGTCGACGAGGTGGGCCGCGTGGCCTGCGACTCGATGCCCACGCTCAGCGTGGTGTTCGGCGAGAGGTCGGCATCGACCACGCCATACAGCACGTGCTTGCGGCCGTGGTACATGTCGATGAAGGAGTCGCGGTCTTCCGTCATGCCGATGATGCGGGCGCGCACGCGGCCGTCTTTCGTCACCGGCGTCTGCAGGTCGACCGTGCCGCGGCGCAGGTTCCACGAGCCCAGCGCGAGCGACGCGCTGCCGGCGAACACCTTGCTGTCGGCGTGCTTGCGCACCAGGTTCACCGAGGCCGACGGGTTGCCCGCGCCGGTGAGCAGCCCGGTCGAGCCGCGCACGACCTCGATGCGGTCGTACAGCACCGGGTCGTTGGTGGAGGCGCCGAAGAAGTCGGTGGTGACCGTGGTCGGCACGCCGTCGTACTGGTAGTTGTCGATGTAGAAACCGCGCGCGTACAGGTCGGTGCGGTCGCTGTCGGAGCTCACGGCGAACACGCCGGGCACGTTCTGCATGGCCTGGCCGAGCGACAGCAGGTTCTGGTCGTCGATCTGCTGGCGCGTGATGACGGTGACCGACTGCGGCGTCTCGCGCGGCGAGAGCGCAAGCCCCGTGGCCGCCGCCGTGGCGCGCGTGGTGTAGCTGCCGGTGCCTTCGGTGGTGCCGCTGCGGTCGGCGTCGGCCGTGACGGTGACGGGCGAGAGCGTGTCGATGCCGCCCTGCCCTGCGTTCCCTGCGACGGGCGCGCCGGCCTCGTGGCGGTTCAGCGTGTAGCTGCCGTCGGTGCGCGCGACCACCTGCAGGCCGCTGCCCGCGAGCAGGCGCTCGATGGCTTCACGCGCGGTGTAGCGGCCCGACACCGCGGGGCTGCTGCGCCCCTGCGTCAGCGCGGGGTCGAACGACAGCGCGATGCCGTTGCCGGCCGCGAAAGTGGCGAGCGTGCGGCCCAGCGGGCCGGCGGGAATGTCGTAGGCGCGGGACGCGGCGGCATCGAGCGACGACGACGCCTGCGCGAGGGCCGGCCCTCCCGCGCTGGCCAGGCCGCCGAGGGCGAGCGCCATCAGGGCATGGCGAAGGACGGTGTTCAGGCGGCGCTCTGCGAACGGGCGCAAGGCGGACGGGCGGGATGCGGACATGGAGACGGGCCTTTCGGTTGGGCAACGGTGAGTTCTTCACCCTCCTTGCCAGCCGAAACGAAAAAAAGTCTCACCCCCGGATCGAAATATTTTTCGAGGCGCCCGCTGCGCCTACTTCAGCCGCACGCGGCACGAGCGTGACCCAGTAGCCGCGCAGGCGCGTGGCCGCATCCACCGGGTAGGTCGACACCAGCATGCGCAGCACGCCGTCGGTGTCGGCGAGCGGAAAAGCGCCCGAGATGCGCAGGTCGGCCACGGCCGCGTCGCACTGCAGCAGGCCGGGGCGGTAGCGCGACAGCTCGGCGGCGAAGTCGGCCAGCCGCATGCCGTCGGCGAGCAGCATGCCCTGTGTCCAGGCCAGCACGGAGGCGTCCGCCGGGCTGAAGTCTTCGATGCCGTCGGCCATGAAGCGGGCCTGCTGCCCCGCCGGCAGCACGCGCGCGGCAGCACGGTCGGGCGTGATGCGCACCGCGCCTTCGAGCACGGCGATCTGCGTGGCGCCGCCCGCTTCCTTGCGCACGCTGAAGCGCGTGCCCAAAGCTTCCAGCGTGCCGCCGGCACTCGCCACGCGGAACGGGCGGTGCGCAGCGGCGGGGTCGCGCGCAGTGGCGATGAAGATCTCGCCCGCATGCAGCACGATGAGGCGCTGTGTGCCGTCGAAGTGCACGTCGACCGCGCTGGCGGTGTTGAGCGTGAGGCGGCTGCCGTCGGCCAGCCGCAGTTCGCGGCGCTCGCCGGTGCCGGTGCGGTGCCCGGCCATCCAGCCGCGCTCATCCGCCATCTCGACCGCCTGCCAGCCGAGCCAGCCGGCGGGCACGGCCGCGAGCAGCGCGGCGAGCCGGCCGAGGGTGGCGCGGCGGTTGTTGCCATTCCCGCGTGCGGGCCGCGCGAGCGACGACATGGCCAGCGCCGGCGGCAGGCCGCCGAGCTTGTTCATCAGCAGCTCGGCGCGTGCCCAGGCGCGGGCGTGGTCGGGATGGCTCTGGCGCCAGCGCTCGCAGGCGCGGCGGTCTTCGTCGGTGACGGCGCTGTCGTGCAGCCGCATCAGCCATTCGGCGGCTTCGTCGAGCACGCGAGGCGCAAGTGCCGACGTTTCGAAATTCATCGCGGTCATCCCATCACCGCCAGGCACCCGCGGAAGCCCTGCTGCATGTAGCGCTTGACCGTGACGAGCGACACGCCCAGCTCGCGCGCGATGTCCTCGTACTTCATGCCGTCGAGCTGCGACAGCAGGAAGGCCCGGCGTGCGAGCGGCTTGAGGGCGTCGAGCATGGCGTCGATCTCGTGCAGCGTCTGCAGGATCACCAGCCGCTGCTCGGGCGACGGCGCCTCGGGCTCGGGCGTCACGGCCAACGCCTCGAGGTAGGCGCGCTCCAGCGCCTGGCGCTGGTACCAGTTCACGAGGATGTTCTTGGCCACGCTCGTGAGGTAGGCGCGCGGCTGCGCAATGACCTCGGGGTTGCGCGCCGTCAGCAGCCGCGCGAAGGTGTCCTGCGCCAGGTCGGCCGCGTCACACGAGTTGCCGAGCTTCTTGCGCAGCCACGACTGGAGCCAGCCATGGTGGTCGCTGTAGAGGGTGTGAACTTGCTGGAAGGCGGCTTCGGCAGCGGACATGGCGGGCGGCACGGCGGCGGAAGCTCCGCCTACAAATAAGAATTATTCTCATTTTAAGCAAAAAGGCCGCAGTGCGGCCTTGCCCGTGCTCTCGGGCGTCCCATGAAGCGCGTCGCTCGCTTTGGCAGCGTTTTGCGCCGTCTTTGGCAGTGGCTGCCATTTGGTTTGGCAGCGAAGTTCCCCGTGGAAATGTCGGCTGCTTTGGCAGTTTGACGCGCCTTTGGCAGCGCCGAACACTTCTGCGATCATCCTGCCGCCCGTAACTCCCCAGGAATCGCCTTGCCCTCAGAAACCTTGCCCACCGACCCGCTGCGGTGGCTGCCCTTTCTCACCCCGGCCGTCCAGTTCCTCACAGCATGCATCGCGGGGTTCATTGCTTACAAGTTCGGCTCGATACAGGCTTCGATCTCGCGGCAGCAAGCGGACACGGCACGCCAGCAGGCGGCAACGGCCGCAGCCGCTGCCCGAGTCGCTCAAAACAAGTTGAAGTCCGATCTCTTCGAGCGACGCCTTGCCATGTACAACCATGTTTACGAGTACATCGACACGGTTCTGCGCGACAAGGTGATAGATCATGCCAAAGACAGCGTGTTCCTCATATCGGTTCGCCCACTCGGCTGGCTGACTGACGAAACAGTCACACAGTTTGTTTTTAAAGAACTGCGTGCCCAGATGATCGAGCTCTCCCGTCTCAGTAGACAGCGGGAAGTCACCGCCACAGGACCGGAGCGTCTTGCACTGGCAAACCTTCAAGAGGAGGCTTCCCACAAGCTCTTTTCCCTCCATGAACGACTCGCAAAGGTTTTCGAGCCTTTCATGAGATTGGCGCCCTAGCGCGTCTTGGTCTTAAAGTTGGCAATCAGCACTTCGCCCACTGCCTGCTTAGCGTTCGCGCTGATGCTGTATCCGGTCTTCACTGCCTCGATATGGAACCCGCCGAAGGTTTCCCGCACGCCTGGCGTGTCGTTGAGGCTCAAAATAAACCTGCCCTTCAGGTCGGCCAGGATTCGCGCAGCGTCTCGCGCCCTTGTTGGCGCTTCTTCGTGCGGGCGACGGCGTCGATGGACAGGCCCAGCAGGTTCTGCATGGGCACTCAGCATCTGCAAGGATGCGACCGTCGCCGAACCTCAATGGGGCGAGCACGCCGTGATCAACATTGCGTCGGCCATCAACGCAAACCGCCTGCGTGCCGTAGGGCCAAAGCGCCCGGAACTGGATTGGCACGTACTTGACGACGAGGAGATCTACCCATTTCTAGTCCAGCATGAAATCGGCCACCGTCAAGATAATTTCGACCAGCTGGAAATCGCGTAGATCAGGACTCCTGCGTCCGCATCGACGCCCCATCCTAGTTTTGGGGACTCTCTGCTTCCTGCAGCAACCGCCACATCACCTTGCCGCTGCCGCTCTTCGGCAGCGCATCCACAAACGCCACCTTGCGCGGAATCTTGTAGACCGCCATGTTCTCGCGGCACCAGTCGATGATCTGCTGCTCGGTCGTGTCCTTGTGCGTGGCGCGCAGCACCACCACGGCCTTGACCGATTCGCCGCGGTAGTCGTCCTTGGTCGAGATGACGCAGGCTTCCTGGATCGCGGGGTGGCGGAACATCAGCAGTTCGACCTCGGCCGGCCACACCTTGAAGCCGCTCGCATTGATCATGCGTTTGAGGCGGTCGGTGATGAAGAAGTAGCCCTCCTCGTCCATGCGGCCCATGTCGCCCGAGCGGAAGAAGCGCTTGCCCTCGAACTCGACAAAAGCGGACCTCGTGGCGTCGGGGCGCTTCCAGTAGCCCTGGAACACCTCGGGGCCGTGGATGATGATCTCGCCCGATTCGCCGATAGGCATCTCTTGCAATGTGTCGGGGTCGACCACGCGCGCGTCGGTGCTCATGAACGGAATGCCCAGGCACTGCTGCTTGGGGTGGTCCGAGGGGTTGGTGTGCGAGGGCGCGGCCGTTTCGGTGAGGCCGTAGCCTTCCTGGTACTTCAGGCCGTACTGCTCGAACAGGCGCTGCGCCACGGCCTGCGGCATGGCCGCACCGCCGCCGCCGA
>NZ_CALRZC010000211.1:0-14907 GCF_943372545.1 Variovorax sp. YR752
GCAGGTGATGAGCAGCAACCCGCAGCTGTTCTGGGGCCTGATCGCCTCGATGTGGGTCGGCAACCTGATGCTGGTGATCCTGAACCTGCCGCTGATCGGCATCTGGATCAAGCTGCTGACCGTGCCCTACCGCTTCCTGTTCCCGGCCATCATGTCGTTCTGCGCGATCGGCCTGTACACGCTGAACAACAACAACTTCGACGTGTTCATGGCGGCAGGCTTCGGCATCGTCGGCTACATCTTCTACAAGCTCTCCTGCGAGCCGGCGCCGCTGCTGCTGGGCTTCATCCTCGGGCCGATGATGGAGGAGAACCTGCGCCGCGCGCTGCTGCTGTCGCGCGGCGACTGGGGCACCTTCGTGACGCGGCCGCTGTCGGCCGGCCTGCTCGTCGCCGCGGTGTTGATGATCGTGGTGGTGATGCTCCCGTCGATCAGGAGCAAGCGCGAAGAGGCCTTCCAGGACGCCGACTGACACGCGCCGTGAGCGCGGCGCCACCGTCGTCGCTGGCCCCGCTGAAGGGGCCGGTGTTCCGCATGCTCTGGCTGGCCTGGCTGGCCGCCAACGTCACCATGTGGATGAACGACGTGGCGGCAGCCTGGCTGATGACCTCGCTGACCGACAGCGCCGTCATGGTCGCGCTGGTGCAGGCGGCCTCCACGCTGCCGGTGTTCGTGCTCGGCCTGCCCAGCGGGGCGCTGGCCGACATCGTCGACCGGCGCCGCTACTTCGCCGTCACGCAGCTGTGGGTGGCCTGCGTCGCGGTGGTGCTGTGCCTGTGCGCGATTGCCGACGTGCTCAGCGCGCCGCTGTTGCTGGCGCTGACCTTCGCCAACGGCGTCGGCATGGCGATGCGCTGGCCGGTGTTCGCCGCCATCGTGCCCGAGGTGGTGCCGCGGCACGAACTGCCGTCGGCGCTGGCACTCAACGGCGTGGCGATGAACATGTCGCGCGTCATCGGCCCGGTGGTCGCCGGCGCGCTGCTGGCCGGCGCCGGCAGTGCCTTCGTGTTCGCGCTCAACGCGGTGCTGTCGGTCGCCGCCTTCGTGCTGATCCTGCGCTGGAAGAACCAGCGCAAGGCCAGTGCGCTGCCCGGCGAGCGATTCCTCGGCGCGATGCGCGTCGGCCTGCAGCACGTCATGCAGTCGCCGCGCATGCGCAACGTGCTGATCCGCATCTTTCTGTTCTTCCTGCAGTCGACGTCCCTGACCGCGCTGCTGCCGCTGGTGGCGCGCAACCTGCACGGCGGCGGCGCGGGCACCTTCACGCTGCTGCTGGCGGCGATGGGCAGCGGCGCCGTGGCCACCGCGCTGTACCTGCCGCGGCTGCGCCAGGGTGTCAGTCGCGACCAGTTCGTGAGCTGGGGCACGGGAGTGCATGCCGTGGCATCGATCACCGTGGTGTTCTCGCCGACGCTGTGGCTGGCGGTGCCGGCGATGGCGATTGCCGGCATGGCCTGGATCGCCACTGCCAACTCGCTGACGCTGGCCGCGCAGATGGCGCTGCCGAACTGGGTGCGGGCGCGCGGCATGTCGATCTACCAGATGGCGCTGATGGGCGGCAGTGCGGCCGGCGCGGCGCTGTGGGGCCAGGTGGCAGGATGGACCAGCGTGCCGGCGAGCATCGTCGCTGCCGCGGTTGTCGGCCCGCTGGTGCTGCTGCTGACGCGGCGCCTGTCGGTCGACGGCGGCGAGGACGAGGACCACAGCCCGGCCAAGCCCGGCAGCGCGGCGCCGGTGCCGATCGTCGAGCCGCTGGCCGACGACGGGCCGGTGATGGTGACGGTCGAGTACCTGATCGACCCCCGCCGCGCCGATAACTTCATCGAGATCATGGAACAGACACGCCGCGCGCGGCTGCGCCAGGGCGCGTTGTCGTGGGGACTGTTCCGTGACCCGGCGGTGCCCGGCCGCTACCTCGAGTACTTCCTCGACGAGACCTGGGTCGAGCACCTGCGCCGTCTGGAGCGTTTCACCGCCGCCGACGTCGGCCTGCGCGAGCGGCGCATGGCCTTCCACCTCGGTGCCGAGCCGCCGAAGGTGCAGCGCTTCATCGGCGAGGCGATCGACTAGGGCCCGTTGGCACTACGGGGATGCGTGCCTCCCCGTAGTGCTAACAGGCCCTAACATCGGCGCAGGAAGTACATCGATGCAAACAGTCCACCCCCTGCGCGAATCCCTCCACCACGAGGTGCACGCCCGGCCCTACGAGCGCATGAGCGCGCCGCTGCTGCTGTCGCACCTCGCGCTGGTGGGCAACGCCGGCGACGCCGAGCGCCAGCATGTCGCCGGCCTGCTGCGCGACCGGCAGCTCGCGGTGCCCGCCGAAGGCGGCAGCCACCTGAGTGCCGACATCGGCGGCGTCCGGCTGCGCTGGGAGAAGCACGGTGAGTTCCACACCTGCACCTTCTGGCGCCAGCTCGCCGAGGTGCCGGAGGGTTTCGCGCCGCTGCCGATCGACGACGTGCCGGCCGACTGGCGCGCCGGGCTGCCGGGCGAATGGCTGGTCGGCCTGCACGTGCTGGTCAAGCCGGCGATCACGCCGCGCGCTGAGCTGCCGCCGCTGGTGCGCAGCATGCTGAACGACGACAGCCTGGTCGGCGCGCGGGTGATGGACGGCTCGGCCGATGTCTACACCGACTTCCGTCTCTACGGCGACGGCTTCGCGCGCTGGGTCGTCGTCGCCGGCGACATGACGCCGCGCCGCCTCGGCCGCCTGGTGCAGCGCCTGCAGGAGATCGAGACCTACCGGATGATGGCGCTGCTCGGCCTGCCGGTGGCGCGCGAGGTCGGCGCGGCGCTGGTCGGCGCCGAGCGCGACCTGGCCGACGTGGCCGAGCGCATCCGCACCGCCAGCCCCGACGACGAGCAGGAGCTGCTGCGCCAGCTCACGCAGCTCGCGGCGCGTGTCGAAGGCCTGTATGCCCGCACGCATGCGCGCTTCTCGGCCAGCGCGGCCTACTTCGAGCTGGTGCAGCGGCGCATCGACGAGCTGCGCGAGGAGCGTGTCCACAACCTGCAGACGGTGCGCGAGTTCATGGACCGCCGCCTGCTGCCGGCGATGCAGACCTGCGCCTGGGCCGGGCGGCGGCTGCAGGCGCTGTCCGAGCGCATCTCGCGTGTCTCCAACCTGCTGCGCACGCGCGTCGAGATCGAGCAGCAGCAGAGCAGCCGCGAACTGCTCGACGCGATGAATCGCCGCCAGAAGGCGCAGCTGCTGCTGCAGAGCGCGGTCGAGGGTTTCTCGGTGGCCGCGGTCACCTACTACGGCGCCGGGCTGGTGGGTTATGCCGCCAAGGGCGCCAAGTCGGCGGGCTGGAATGTCTCGCCCGATGTGGCGGTGGCCATCGCCATTCCGCTGATCGCCATCGGCGTGTGGCTCGGCGTGCGCCGCCTGCACCGCGAGGCGCAGGCCGCCGCCGACACGAACTACCAGGAGTCCCGCAGATGAGTTCTTCCTTCGACTGGGCTGCCGGCTACCCCAGCCAGCGCCTGCCGGTGTTCGGCCGCAACATCGTCTCCACCTCGCACCCGCTGGCTGCGCAGGCCGGGCTGCGCATGCTCGGGCAGGGCGGCAACGCGGTCGATGCGGCGATCGCCGCCGCCGCTGCCATGACCATCGTCGAGCCCTGCAGCAACGGCCTCGGCTCCGACGCCTTCGCCATCCTCTGGGACGGCGACAAGCTGCACGGCCTGAACGCCAGCGGCGGCGCGCCGAAGGGTTGGACGCCGGAGTACTTCCGCACCCGGTACGGCGACGACGCCCGCGCCCCGGCCAAGCGCGGCTGGGACAGCGTCACCGTGCCCGGCGCGGTGGCCGCCTGGGTGGCGCTGTCGGAGCGCTTCGGCCACCTGGCCTTTGCCGACCTGATGGCGCCCGCGATCGAGATCGCCGAGCGCGGTTATGCCGTGCCCTGGGTGGTGCGGCAGAAGTGGGCGATGGCGGCTTCCCTGCCCGAGCTGACCGGGCAGCCCGGCTTCGCGCAGGCCTTCCTGCCACGCGGCCGTGCGCCGGAGGTCGGCGAGCTGTTCCGCTTCCCCGAGGCGGCGCGCACGCTGCGGCTGATCGCCGACACCTACGGCGAGGCCTTCTATCGCGGCGAGGTGGCGCAGGCGATCGAGCAGCATGCGAAGGCGCACGGCGGCGCCTTGACCGCGGCCGATCTTGCCGCGTTCCGGCCCGAGTGGGTGGAGACGATCTCGACCGCCTACGCCGGCCACGAACTGCACGAGATCCCGCCGAACGGGCAGGGCATCGCGGCGCTGATCGCGCTGGGCATCCTGTCGCACTTCGACCTCGCCGGCATGAAGCCCGACAGCGTGAGCGCGCAACACCTGCAGATCGAGGCGATGAAGCTGGCCTTCGCCGACACCTATCGCTACGTGTCCGACCCCGCCTCGATGGAGGTGACGCCGGCGCAGATGCTGGACCCCGAGTACCTGTCGCAGCGCGCCAGGCTGATCGACCGCCACCGCGCGCAGGACTTCGGCGCCGGCAACCCGGTCAAGGGCGGCACCATCTACCTGACCGCGGTCGACGAGCGCGGCATGATGGTCAGCTTCATCCAGAGCAACTACATGGGCTTCGGCTCGGGCGTGGTGGTGCCGGGTTACGGCGTCTCGCTGCAGAACCGCGGCCACGGCTTCAGCCTGAGGGCGGGCAGCCCGAACCTCGTCGCGCCGGGCAAACGGCCCTTCCACACCATCATCCCGGCCTTCCTGACGAAGGGCGGCGCGCCGCAGATGAGCTTCGGCGTGATGGGCGGCAACATGCAGCCGCAGGGCCACCTGCAGACGCTGGTGCGTTTGCTCGACTTCCGCCAGGAGCCGCAGGCCGCCTGCGACGCGCCGCGCTGGCGCTTCAACCAGGGCCGCTCGATCAACGTCGAGGCGACCATGCCGGCGGGCACGCGGGAGGGGCTGCGCGCGCTCGGCCACCAGGTCGAGTCCTTCCAGGACAGCTACCAGGACTTCGGTGCCGGCCAGTTCATCTGGCGGCTGGGCGATCCGGCGGTCGAGGGCTACGTCGCGGCCAGCGATCCGCGGCGCGACGGCCTGGCGGCGGCGTTCTGAGCGCGTCCGATTCCACATCGGCGACGGGCCGCCGCGACCTGCTCGTCGCCCAGGCGCTGATCTTCGTCGCGCCGGCGCTGTGGAGCGTCAACTACCTGGTGGCGCGCTGGGCGCCCGGCGTGATCGCGCCGCATGCGCTGGCGCTGGGGCGCTGGACGGTGGCGGCGCTGGTGCTGCTGGCCTTCTGCCACCGCGAGATCGCCGCCAAGCGCCAGTTCGTGCGTGCCGAGGCGTTGCATTTCCTGGTGCTCGGCGCGCTGGGCATGTGGGTGTGCGGCGCCTTCGTCTACATCGGCGGGCGCAGCACGGCGGCGGTCAACATCGGCCTGCTGTATGCGGCGTCGCCGGTGCTGATCGCACTCGCTTCGGCGCTGTGGCTGCGCGAGCGCTTCGGCGTGCTGCAGGCGATCGGCGTGGCGCTCGCGTTGGCCGGCGTGCTGCACGTGCTGCTGCGTGGGCAGTGGGCGGCGATCGGCGAGCTCTCGCTCAACCCCGGCGACCTGTGGATCGCGGTGGCGGTGGTCTGCTGGACGGCCTACTCGCTGCTGCTTCGTGCCTGGCCCTCGGCCTTCTCGCCGCTGGCGCGCCTGACGCTGATCTCGGCCGGTGGCGTGGTGGTGCTGATCCCCTTCACCGCCTGGGAGGCGCTGGCCTGGCTGCCGAGCGAACCGTCGTGGCGCAGTCTCGCGCTGGTGCTGGCCGCGGCCCTGATCCCCGGCGCCGCGGCCTACGCCGCCTACTCGTTCATGCAGCGCGCACTCGGCGCGGCCCGCGTCTCGGTGGTGCTCTACCTCGGCCCGCTGTACAGCGCCGGGGTCGGGTGGGCGGTGCTCGGCGAGCCCGTGCACTGGTTCCACGCCGTCGGCGCGGCGCTGATCCTGCCCGGCATCTGGCTGAGCACGCGCCGCTGATCGCGGGTTCGCGGGCGGGCTTCGTGTGACGGCTCGCACGCCGACGCACAGCGCCCGCGCGCGCAGCGTCGTGGCGAACCCTAGACTGCGGGACAGACGTTCACCGCCACTGGCACTCGCTCATGTCGAACAACAACAGCCTCGACTTCCGCCCCTCGGGCTCCATCGATTTCGAAACGGTGGAGATCCCCGCTTCGACCGCAGCCGTGCCCGCGTCGCCGGCGCCGCCGCAGGCGCCTGCCGCGCCCGTCGACGACAGGATCGACACCGATCCGCTGTCGATCAACTTCGGCCGCGAGAAGGCTCACAAGCCGCTGTCCACCGAGCGCATGCTCGCCGGCACGACGATCGACTGGCTGATCTCGTTCCCGATGGAAGCGCGGCCGAAGGCGCTGTGCGACAAGTACCCGCACGTGGCCAACCGGCTTGCGCAGGGCTGGGCCGACAAGCCAGCATCGCGCCAGAGCGTGCAGGCACTGGTCGACGACACGCGCTGGGGCAGCGCCGGCTTTGCGGCGCAGGTGCAGGGTGAGTTGCAGCGCCTGCTCGTCGGCCTGGGCTGACCCGCTGCGCCAGGCCGCGCTTCACATGAAGCGCGCCGCCAGTTCCTTCATGATCTCGTTGGTGCCGCCGTAGATGCGCTGCACGCGTGCATCGGTGTACAGCTCGGCGATCGGGTACTCGCTCATGTAGCCGTAGCCGCCGAACAACTGCAGGCACTCGTCCATCACCCGGCCCTGCTGCTCGGTGACCCAGTACTTCAGCAGCGCGGCGCGGTCCACGCCGAGTTCGCCTTTCAGGTGCGCGACCATCGCCGCATCGACCATCGCCCGCGCGGCCAGCACCGTGGCCTGCACCTCGGCGAGCTTGAAGCGCGTGTTCTGGAACTCCCAGATCGGCTTGCCGAAGGCGCGGCGCTCCTTCACGTAGGCCAGTGTCTCGGCCAGTGCCCGCTCCATCGCGGCGATGCCGCCGAGCGCGACGATCAGCCGCTCCTGCGGCAACTGCTGCATCAGCTGCGCGAAGCCCTGGCCTTCGGCGGGGCCGAGCAGGTTCTCCACCGGCACCGGCACATCGTCGAAGAAGAGTTCGGCGGTGTCCTGCGCCTTCATGCCGATCTTGTCGAGCAGGCGGCCGCGGCGGAAGCCGCTGGCGTGCTCGGTCTCGACCACCAGCAGGGACATGCCCTTCGAGCCTTCTCCGCCCGTGCGGCAGGCGACGACGATCAGGTTGGCGTTGCCGCCGTTGGTGATGAAGGTCTTCTGGCCGTTGAGGACGTAGTGCTCGCCACTGCGCCTGGCCGAGGTGCGGATCGCCTGCAGGTCCGAACCCGTGCGGGGCTCGGTCATCGCGATCGCGGTGATGAACTCGCCGCTGGCCATCTTCGGCAGCCAGCGGCGCTTCTGCTCCTCGCTGCCGTAGTGCAGCAGGTAAGGCGCGACGATGCCCGAGTGCAGCCCGCCGCCGAAGCCGCTGAGGTTGGCGCGTGCCGCCTCCATCAGGATCACCGCGTCGTGGCCGAAGTCGCCGCCAGCACCGCCGTAGGCTTCCGGCACGGCGGCGCACAGCAGGCCCTGCGCGCCGGCCTCGATCCAGGCTTCGGCGGGCAGGCGGCCGGCCTTGCGCCATTCGGCGGCGCGTGGCACCCAGCGTTCGGTGAAGAAGCGGCGCGCGGCATCTTCCAGCGCGCGGTGCTCGTCGTTCATCCATGCCGAGGGAAAGTTGGCGATGGCCATTGATTGCTCCTCAGGCGGCGGCCTTGGCGCCGCGCTTGCGCGCCGCCAGTTGCTGGCGGGAGGTCTGGTTGATCAGCCGCAGCTCGGCGAGCGTGGCCTCGATGTGGGCGCGCTTCGCCTCCAGCTCGGCGATCGCCGTGTCGGTGCGCGTGATCACGTAGTTCAGCTGCTGGGCGCGGCCCTCGCCGTGGTCGCCGTAGAGATCGAGGTAGTGCTTGATCTCGGCCAGCGGCGAGCCGATCGCCTTGGCGCGCAGGATCAGCGCCAGCCGCGCACGGTCGCGCCGCGTGTAGACGCGCGTGCCGTTGATGCGCCGCGGCGCGAGCAGGCCCTTGTCCTCGTAGAAGCGCAGCGCGCGCAGCGTGACGCCGAACTCGCGGCACAGCTCGGCGATGCCGAACAGCTCGCCGGTGCCGTCGTCGCGGTGCGAGGCGACGAAGGCGCGTGCGGTGTCGTCTTTCGCCATCGAAGTGCCTAGACGACCCGCTGCATGCGCAAGGCCACGCTCATGTCGCCCGCCACCTTCAGCTTGCCGGTCATGAAGCCGGTGGCCGGCTCGAGCTCACCACGCAGCATGGCGGCCAGGTTGTCCAGCGTGATGCCGACGCTGCAATCGGCCTCGGCGGCGCGGTTGTCGACCGTGTTCGGTGTCGCCTTGCCGTCGACGTAGATCGAGCCGGCCTCGCCGCAGTCGAAACGCAGCGTGGCATTCAGCCCGCTGTCGTCGCCGACCTTGCTGCGGATGGCGCTGGTGCTTTCGTCGAGGGTCATGGTCCGTGGGCGTGAGTCGCGGGTGTCCGGCATGCTAGGGCGCGAGCTCGGCGACAGGCACCGTGTAATCACCAATACGCGATTCAGGTGACGTTAACGTAATCTCGATGGCCATGAGTGCACCGTCGCGTTACGCCAGCGTGCTGCGCCCCGGCCTGTTCGCCGGGCAGCTGATGTGGGTCACCGGCGGCGGCAGCGGCATCGGGCGCTGCGTCGCGCACGAGCTGGCCTCGCTGGGCGCCACCGTGGTGATCAGTGGCCGCACGGCCGAGAAGCTCGAGCGCGTGGCGGCCGAGATCGCCGAGGACGGTGGTCAAGCCATCCCCCGCGCCTTCGACATCCGTGACGAGGAGGCGGTGAAGTCCCATGTGGCCGGGGTGGTGGCGCAGCACGGCGCGATCCACGGCCTGGTCAACAACGCCGGTGGCCAGTTCCCCGCGCCGCTGATGGCGATCAGCAAGCGCGGCTTCGAGGCGGTGGTGGCCAACAACCTGACCGGCGGCTTCCTGATGATGCGCGAGCTGTTCCTGCAATCGATGCAGGCGCACGGCGGCGCGATCGTCAACATGACGGCCGACTTCCGCAACGGCATGCCCGGCATGGGCCACAGCGGTGCGGCGCGCGCCGGCATGGCCAACCTGACGCAGACGGCGGCCTTCGAATGGGCGCATGCCGGCGTGCGGGTCAACGCGGTGGCGCCGGGCTGGATCGCCTCCAGCGGCATGGACACCTACGGGGGGATGACGAAGGCCATCATCCCCAGGCTGAAGAACCACGTGCCGCTGCGCCGCATGGGCGCCGAGGCCGAGGTCAGCGCCGCGATCTGCTTCCTGCTCAGCCCGGGCGCAGCCTTCATCACCGGCGTGACGCTGGCCATCGACGGCGGCGCGCCGCTGGGCAGCCCGCTGTTCCCGAGCCTGGACCACGACAGGTCGCAGCCCTTCGACGGCTTCCACCGCGCCGCCACGCCCGAGGTGCTGAAGGGCGGCTCCTGATGCCGGTGCTGCAATCGAAGCTCGACCCGGCGGGCGCCGCCTTCGCCGCCAACGCACAGCGCATGGCCGAGCGGCTGGACGAGGTGCAGCGGCTCGAGGCGCTGGTGATCGCCGAGAGCGAGTCCAAGCGCGAGCGCTTCGAGCAACGTGGCCAGCTGCTGCCGCGCGAGCGCGTGGCGCGCCTGCTCGACCGCGGCTCCGGCTTCCTCGAACTGAGCCGCCTGGCCGGGCTGGGCATGCACGACGACGACGGCCGCAAGGCCGTGCTCGGCGGCGGCAGCATCGTCGGCGTTGGCACGGTGGCGGGCAAGCGCGTGCTGATCTCGGCCAGCGACAGCGGCGTCAAGGGCGGCACCGTCGCGCCGATGGGCCTGAAGAAGGCGCTGCGTGCGCAGGAGATCGCGCGCGAGAACAGGCTGCCGCTGATCTACCTGGTGGAGTCGGGCGGCGCCAACCTGATGTACCAGGCGGAGATCTTCGTCGACGGCGGGCGCAGCTTCGCCAACCAGGCGCGGCTGTCGGCCGCGGGCATCCCGCAGATCGCGGTGGTGCACGGCTCGTCGACCGCCGGCGGTGCCTACCTGCCGGGCCTGTCCGACTACGTGGTGCTGGTGCGCGGGCGCAGCAGCATCTACCTGGCCGGCCCACCGCTGGTGAAGGCTGCCATTGGTGAGGACGCCACCGACGAGGAACTTGGCGGCGCGCAGACCCATGCCGAGGTCACCGGCCTGGGCGAGTACCTGTGCGAGAACGACGCGCATGCGGTGGCGCTGACCCGCGAACTGATGGACAAGCTGCCGTGGGACACGGTCGGCGCAGCGCGATCGTTCGAGGAACCGCGCTTCGCCGCCGAGGAACTGCTGGGCATCGTGCCTGCCGACGAGCGCGAACCCTACGACGTGCGCGAGGTCATCGCGCGCCTCGTCGACGGCAGCGACTTTCTCGAATTCAAGCCCGGCTACGGCAGCGAGACGGTCTGCGGCCACGCGCGCCTGCACGGCCACGCGGTGGCCATCGTCGGCAACAACGGGCCGATCCAGCCCGCGGGCTCGACCAAGGCCGCGCAGTTCATGCAGCTGGCCGACCAGAGCGGCACCGCGCTGCTGTTCCTGCAGAACACCACCGGGTACATGGTGGGATCCGCCGCCGAACGGGGCGGCGCGATCAAGCACGGCTCGAAGATGATCCAGGCGGTCGCCAACGTGCGCGTGCCGAAGTTCACCGTGGTGCTCGGCGGCAGCTACGGCGCCGGCAACTACGGCATGTGCGGCCGCGGCTTCGACCCGCGCTTCATCTTCGCCTGGCCGTCGGCGCGCACCGCGGTGATGGGCGGCGCGCAGGCCGCCAAGGTGATGGACATCGTCAACCGCGGCAAGCTCGAACGCGCCGGCCAGGCTGCCAACGAAGAGGCGCTGAAGGCGATGAGCGATGCGCTGAAGAACCGGCTCGACAAGGAGTCGACCGCACTCTTCGGCACCGCGCGGCTGTGGGACGACGGGATCATCGATCCGCGCGATACGCGCCGCATCCTCGGCCTGTGCCTCGATCTGGCCCACGAGTCCGACGCCCGCACGCTGCGACCGAACAGCTTTGGCGTTGCCCGTTTCTGAACCAGGAGCCCCGCGATGAAGTTCACCCCCGAGCACGAGCAGATCGCCGACACGGTGAAGCGCTTCGTCGCCAAGGAGATCAACCCGCACGTGGCCGAGTGGGAGGCCGCGCAGCAGTTCCCCAGCCACGAGGTGTTCAAGAAGCTCGGCGACCTGGGGCTGCTGGGCATCAAGTACCCGACCGAGCACGGCGGCATGGGCCTGGACTTCAGCTACTCGATGGTGATGGCCGAGGCGCTGGGCGAATGCAACTGCGGCGGCGTGCCGATGGCCATCGGCGTGCAGACCGACATGGCCACGCCGGCGCTGGCGCGCTTCGGCGCGGAGGAGCTCAAGCGCGAGTTCCTCGCCCCCACGATCGCCGGCGACTACGTGGCCTGCCTGGGCGTCAGCGAAGCCAGCGGCGGCTCCGACGTGGCCGCGGTGAAGACGACCGCACGCATCGACGGCGGCGACTATGTCATCAACGGCTCGAAGATGTGGATCACCAACGGCCTGCAGGCCGACTGGTGCTGCCTGCTGGCCAACACCTCGGAGCAGGGCGGGCCGCACCGCAACAAGAGCCTGATCGTGGTGCCGATGGATGCCCCCGGCATCACGAAGCAGAAGATCCGCAAGATCGGCATGGATTCGTCGGACACCGCGCAGCTCTTCTTCGACAACGTGCGCGTGCCGCGCCGCCACCTGATCGGCCAGGAGGGCATGGGCTTCACCTTCCAGATGCTGCAGTTCCAGGAGGAGCGGCTGTGGGGCTCGGCCAGTTCGCTGCGCAGCCTCGACCGGCTGATCGACCAGACCATCGAGTACACACGCCAGCGCCAGGCCTTCGGCAAGAGCATCCTCGACAACCAGGTGGTGCACTTCCGCCTCGCCGAACTGCGCACCGAGGTGGAGGCGCTGCGCGCGCTGACCTACCGCGCGGTGGAGATGTACATCGGCGGCAAGGACGTCAGCAAGCTTGCCTCGATGGCCAAGCTCAAGTGCGGGCGCCTCTCGCGCGAGGTGGCCGATTCCTGCCTGCAGTACTGGGGCGGCATGGGTTTCACCTGGGACAACCCGATCTCGCAGGCCTACCGCGACAGCCGGCTGGTGTCGATCGGGGCGGGGGCCGACGAGGTGATGCTGGGCATCATCTGCAAGCTCGAAGGCACGCTGCCGAAGGCCGCGAGATGAGCGCCGACACGCGCCAGCCGGCAATCCTGTCGCGTCGCGATGGCGCGGTGCTGCACCTGACGCTGAACCGGCCGCAGGCGCGCAATGCGATGAACATGGCCATGGTGCTCGCCTTGCGCGAGGCGCTGGCCACGGCGGAGCGCGACGGTGGCGTGCGCGTGCTGGTGCTGCGCGGTGCCGCCGGCCACTTCTGCGCGGGTGCCGACATCGCCGAGATGGCCACTGCGCGCATGAAGCTCGCGTCGAATCCGGACGCGATCGCCGAATTGAACGCGCAGTTCGGCGAGCTCTGTGCCGACTTCGGGCGTACCGGCCTCGCGGTGGTGGCGGTGGTGGAGGGCACAGCGATGGGCGGTGGCCTCGGCCTCGCCTGCGCCGCCGACGTGGCCATTGGCGGCGAGAGCGCGGTGTTCCGGCTGCCCGAGACTTCGCTGGGCGTGGTGCCGGCGCAGATCGCGCCCTACCTGGTCGAACGCCTGGGCTACTCGCAGGCCCGGCGGCTGGCCGTGACGGGCGGGCGCATCGATGCCCGCCGTGCGCTGGAGATCGGCCTGGTGCACGAACTGCACCCGGACGCGGCGCTCGACGACGCGCTGGCGCGCACGCTGCACGACATCCTGCACAACGCACCGCAGGCGGTGGCCGCCACCAAGGCGCTGATGGCCAAGGCACGGCTGCACTCGCCGGCCTCGCTGATCCAGGAAGCGGCGGAGGTGTTCTCGCGCGCTGCCTTGTCCGCCGAGGGCACGGAAGGGCAGACTGCCTTCCTGCAGAAGCGCAAGGCGAACTGGATGCCGCAGTGACGTTCGAGACGATCCTCATTGCCAACCGCGGCGAGATTGCCTGCCGTGTGATCCGCACGGCGCGCCTGCTCGGCTACCGCACGGTGGCGGTGTACAGCGATGCCGATGCCGACGCGCTGCACGTGCGCCAGGCCGATGCCGCGCTGCACATCGGCGCCTCGACGGCGGCCGAGTCCTATCTCAACGCGGTGGCGCTGATCGAGGCGGCAAAGCGCAGCGGCGCCGACGCCGTTCATCCCGGCTACGGCTTCCTCAGCGAGAACGCCACCTTCGCGCAGGCCTGCCTGGATGCTGGCCTGGTGTTCATCGGCCCGCCGCCGGAGGCGATCCGGGCGATGGGCGACAAGGCCGCGGCCAAACGACGCATGCACGACGCCGGCGTGCCCTGCGCGCCGGGCTACCTGGGCGAAGCGCCGGACGATGCCACGCTGCGCGCGGAAGCGCTCAAGCTCGGTTTCCCGCTGCTGGTCAAGGCGGTCGCCGGCGGCGGTGGCCGCGGCATGCGGCTGGTGCGTTCGTCCGACGAACTCCACGAGGCGATCGCCGGTGCGCGCCGCGAAGCCCGCAGCGCCTTCCGCGACGATGCGCTGATGCTCGAACGCCTGATCGAACACGGCCGCCATATCGAGATCCAGGTCTTCGCCGATGTGCAGGGCCAGGTGATCCACCTCGGCGAACGCGACTGCAGCGCGCAGCGGCGTCGCCAGAAGGTGATCGAGGAGTCTCCCTCGCCGGCGGTCTCGCCGGCGCTGCGCGAGGCGATGGGGCGTGACGCGGTGGCGGCGGCGCGCGCGGTCGGCTACGTCGGCGCGGGCACGGTGGAGTTCATCGTCGACCAGGCCGGGCGCTACTTCTTCCTCGAGATGAACACGCGGCTGCAGGTCGAGCACCCGGTGACCGAGATGGTCACGGGGCTCGACCTCGTCGAATGGCAGTTGCGTGTGGCTGCCGGCGAGCCCCTGCCGCTGGCGCAGGAGCAGGTGGCGATGTGCGGCCACGCGATCGAGGTGCGGCTCTGTGCCGAGGACCCGTACGACGGCTTTGCACCGCAGACCGGCCCGGTGCTGCACTGGCAGCCCGAGGCGGCGCTGCAGCCCGGCATCCGCATCGACCACGGCCTGGCCGAAGGTGGCGCGCTGAGCCCGTTCTACGATCCGATGGTGGCCAAGCTGATCGCCCATGGCCGCGACCGCGCCGACGCGATCCGCCGCCTGCGCGCGGCGCTGCAGGCTTCGCCGCTGCTGGGGCTGGCGAACAACGGCCGATTCCTGCTCGACCTGCTCGACCACCCCCGCTTCCGCCAGGGCGAGGCGACCACGCAGTGGCTCGATGCCGCGCAGGCGCAGGGCGACGCACTGTACGCGCGGCCGCAACCGGCCGAGGAAGACTGGTGCCTGGCCGCTGCCGCCTTCGCGCTGCGCGAGGGCGCGCCGTGGCGGCCCGACAGTGTGGCGGCCTGCGACCTTGTGCTGGCCTGCGCAGAGCGCCGCCAGACGCTGCGCATCCGCGTTGCGGCCGACAGGCGTGTGCAGGTCGCGCTCGCCGGCACGATGCACACGCTGCAACTGCACGCCCAGGATGACGCCTCGCTGCGCTACGAGTGGCAGGGCGTGCTGCGCCGGCGTGTCGCGCGCTGGCAAGGGGCCACGTTGCACCTGGCCTGCGAGGGCCATGCCTTCGTCTTTGCCGAGCCATCGCCGCTGCCGGCGGCCGAGAGTGTCCGCGACCCGCGCCGTGCGCTCGCGCCGGTGGCGGGCGTGGTCGCCAGGCTGGCGGTGAAGGAGGGCGACGCCGTCGAGGCCGGCCAGGCGCTGGCCTGCATCGAGGCCATGAAGATG